>NZ_JBFULI010000049.1:0-48211 GCF_056400405.1 Pseudomonas sp. P5_B3
TGTCTGGGGTGAGTGTCTGGGGTGAGCATATCCCCGTTTTCGCAGTGCCCAGCCGCACCGTAGCGACAGTCGATTCGATCCTGAGTGATCCCGACAGATCCAGTCCAAACCCTGCGCCTGCAGGTGCAGGGTTTGCTCCATGTCTTCCCGAGTGTCGTTGCGGATTTGCGCCCCTGAACTGGATGCTTCACGCAGAATAGTCGGGTGACATAGGGCACGTTGCGGGTCATTTCCGCGCAGCCTGCCGGACTGCCTGATCGGTTTCGACAGCAGACCAAGCATAGCCACTAATTTGCCATCGTGATTCACCACGGCGGCCTGGCCGATTGCCGCCTGTCACTCCAATGCCCAAAGCGCATTGATTTGCCTTTTGACACTGCCACCATCGCGCGCGTACAGGCGCTGTTTGCGCCTATCCCGGCATCGCCATCCATGCTTGCCAAAATCCTCTGCTCTCAAGGACAGCTTTCCAAACATGTAAAACAGAGATAGTGTAATTCCAATTACAAAATAAATTGCGATATCTACATGAAAAAATGGCTGACTTTGATTCTAGGCCTACCCACCGCGAATGCCACCGAACGCATGCGCGCTTGGCGTGCCTTGAAAGCTTCAGGTGCTGCGGTCTTGCGCGATGGCGCCTACCTGTTGCCTGACACCGGTTTCTGTCGTGAAGTGCTGGCGTCTGTCGAGCGTGACATCCTTGCCATCAACGGCACCGCATTCGTCCTGCCCGTCGTCGATCCTGATGGCGAGCGCTTTGTCGAGTGGTTTGACCGTAGCGATGATTACGGCAAGCTTCGTGCACAGATCGAAGAATGCCGTGGACAGCTGAATGCTGAAAATGCGCTGGCGACGACCAAACAAATTCGTAAGCTGCGCAAAGCCTACGATCAACTGGTAAGCATCGATTACTTCCCGGGCAAGCCGAAGCAGCAGATCGATTCGGCGTTGCAGGAGCTAGAGACGGCGGTCAGTATTGCCCTGTCGCCGGATGAGCCACACAGCAGCAACCACCCAATAACGGCACTCAATCCTGGCGATTATCAGGGCCGTATCTGGGCAACCCGTAAGCGTCCCTGGGTCGACCGGCTGGCGTGTGCCTGGCTGATTCGCCGCTTCATTGACCCCCACGCTCAGATCCTCTGGCTGAACACCCCACAGGACTGCCCGGTAGATGCACTGGGTTTCGACTTCGATGAGGCGACCTTCAGTCATGTCGGCAACCGCGTGACCTTCGAAACCCTGCAAGCCAGCTTTGAACTTCAGGAGCCAGGCCTGAACCGCATTGCGGCTTTGGTGCATTACCTCGATGTCGGAGGCATTCAGCCGGTGGAGGCTGCTGGCATCGAACGTGTACTGGCTGGGCTGCGCGAAACCATTACCCACGACGACCATCTGCTGGTTGCCGCCAGCGCCATCTTCGACGGCCTGCTCGCCGGGTTTGTAAAAGAGGAACAACCCAATGAATAAGGTTTTCGCACCAGCGGTTGAAGAGAATCTGTCGAGGCCAAAGCCGATCAGTTTGCGTGAGGCTTTCTGGTTCTGGTTGAAGCTGGGTTTCATCAGCTTCGGCGGGCCAGCCGGACAGATCTCGATCATGCACCAGGAACTGGTGGAGCGTCGGCGCTGGATCTCCGAACGACGCTTTCTGCATGCCCTTAATTACTGCATGTTGCTGCCTGGACCAGAGGCTCAACAATTGGCGACTTACATCGGCTGGCTGATGCACCGAACCTGGGGTGGAGTGATTGCGGGGGCACTGTTTGTGCTGCCCTCACTGTTCATCCTGATCGCTCTGTCGTGGATGTATATCGCGTTCGGCGAAGTGCCCGTGGTGGCCGGGCTCTTCTATGGGATCAAGCCTGCCGTGACAGCTATCGTGGTGCAGGCGGCCCATCGAATCGGCTCTCGGGCGTTGAAGAACAATTGGCTGTGGGCGATAGCGGCGGCGTCATTTACCGCGATCTTCGCGTTCAATGTTCCGTTCCCGCTGATCGTGCTGGGGGCGGCGTTAATCGGTTATGTCGGCGGACGCCTGGCGCCCGAGCAGTTCAGAACCGGTGGCCATAGCGCCGCCAAAAAGTCTTATGGTCCGGCGTTGATCGATGACGACACGCCATCCCCTGAGCATGCCCGATTCAGTTGGTTAAAACTGGTGCCGCTCGCACTGATCGGCGCCGCACTGTGGGCATTGCCAATGGGGATTTTGACCGCCCTCTTTGGCTGGGAAGGCACCTTGACCCAGATGGGCTGGTTCTTTACCAAGGCGGCGTTGCTGACCTTTGGCGGGGCCTACGCTGTGCTGCCGTATGTCTACCAAGGCGCGGTCGGTCACTATGGCTGGTTAACGCCGACGCAGATGATCGACGGCCTGGCGTTAGGCGAAACCACCCCCGGGCCGTTGATCATGGTGGTGGCGTTCGTCGGCTTTGTTGGCGCCTATGTCTCGCAAGTATTCGGTGCCGACCAAGTATTTCTGGCGGGAGCTGTGGCCGCCGCCCTGGTGACCTGGTTCACCTTCCTGCCCTCGTTCCTGTTCATCCTTGCGGGTGGTCCGCTGGTAGAGTCGACTCACAACGAACTCAAATTCACCGCACCGCTCACCGCCATTACGGCGGCCGTGGTCGGTGTGATCCTTAATCTGGCGTGTTTCTTCGGCTATCACGTACTTTGGCCGAAAGGCTTCAGCGGCAACCTCGACTGGCCCTCGGCACTGATCGCCATTGCCGCGGCGATCGCCTTGTTCCGCTTCAAGCGGGGCGTCATCCAGGTGTTGATGGCCTGCGCGCTCGTCGGTTTGGCAGTACATCTGCTGCGCTAGATCGCACGAGTCGGTTAACAGTCTTTGGCGGGCACTGGGCTCGCCAGATCACCCAGCCTACCGAGCCAGGCAGGAGGTGTTCCATGAGGTGGATTACACGTGAACGGCCCAAGATTGACCGCATCGCCTGTCCCTGGCTGATCGCTCGCTTTATCGATCCGCAGCCTGAGTTTTTATACGTACCCAGTGGTGACGTGCTGCGTTTAGCGGCGGAAAAAGACGCTGTGCCCTACGACATTCCCGGCGTAGAACTGACTCATGAGGGCGAGCTGTGCAGCTTCGACGCTTTTCTGAAAAAGTACCAGCTCAATGAGCCCGCTTTGCAGCAGTTGGCCAAGATCGTCCGTGGCGCTGATACCTCCCGCCTGGATCTGACTCCGCAATCGGCTGGGTTGTACGCCATTTCACTGGGATTGTCGCAGCGATATTCCGATGATCATGAAATGCTTTCGCATGGACTGATCCTATACGACGCACTCTATGCATGGTGCAAGGAATGCCAAGGTGAATCGCATAACTGGCCTCCACAAATGTGAGAAAGCCAGCTTGCATCAATGTAGGAGCGAGCTCGCTCCTACAATTTCCTTAACTGAACAGCATTGCGACAACCAGATAGGCGTTCACCTCTTCCTGTGAGATTTCTCATGCTGACAATCCTGGCCAACCGAACGTACCGTCACCTCTTCCTGGCCCAGGTGATTGCACTTGTAGGGACTGGTCTTGCCACTGTCGCGCTAGGCCTGCTGGCATTCGATCTTGCAGGCGCCCAAGCGGGCGCTGTCCTCGGTACAGCGTTGGCGATCAAAATGACGGCCTACATTGGTGTCGCGCCGATTGCAGCGGCTTTTGCGGAGCGTCTACCCCGGCGAACAATGTTGGTCTCGCTGGATTTAGTACGAGCCTTGGTCGCGTTGGCTCTGCCGTTCGTGACGGAGGTCTGGCAGGTCTACGTACTGATTTTTGTCCTGCAATCAGCCTCAGCCGCATTCACCCCAACATTTCAAGCGACCATTCCGGACATACTGCCAGATGAGGACGACTACACCCGCGCCCTGTCCCTATCGCGCCTGGCCTACGATCTCGAGAGCGTCGCCAGCCCGATGCTCGCCGCCGCGTTGCTGACCGTGGTCAGCTTCCATAGTCTGTTCGCCGGCACGGTCATCGGTTTTCTCACCTCGGCAGCCCTGGTCTCGACAGTCCTGCTGCCGAAGGCGAAGCAGACGCCACGGCGCAGTATTTACGAGCGAACTACCCGCGGCATGCGCATCTTCCTAGCAACACCTCGCTTGCGCGGGCTGTTGGCGTTAAACCTGACGGTAGCGGCGGCCAGTGCCATGGTCATCGTCAATACGGTGGTGCTGGTCCAATCGCGCTTCGCTTTGCCTCAGAGCTCCACAGCACTGGCGTTGGCCGCGTTCGGCGGTGGCTCGATGATCGCAGCCCTGGTGTTGCCTCGGCTGTTGAAAGACATCAAAGACCGAACAGCCATGCTGTTTGGCGGAGCAATCCTGGTCGCAGGCTTGGCAATTGGCATCAACCTGACCACCTACAACTTCCTGTTGCCTCTGTGGATGGTACTCGGCGTGGGCTATTCCCTGGCCCAGACCCCGAGCGGTCGGCTGTTGCGTCGCTCGGCACATGCCGAAGATCGCCCGGCACTGTTTGCCGCCCAATTTGCACTGTCCCATGCCTGCTGGTTGATTACCTACCCATTGGCGGGATGGCTGGGTGCCAACATCAGCCTCACGGCGTCGTTTGTCGGGCTCGCTGTCGTGGCAGGTGGCGCACTGGTGGTCAGTATCGTGATCTGGCGTCCTGCGCATGACCAAGAGTCGATCAAACACACCCATGAGAACCTGCCGGTCGATCACACTCACCTCGACGGGCAGGATGGTGTGGATCACGAACACCCGTACGTGATCGATGATCAGCATCGCCGATGGCCAGATAGACGACCGTAAGTTCCTGAGTTTTGCCAAGGCTGGCTGGTCAGTCTTCAGACCAGAAACCGTAGCGCTTGCAGCGCGGGCATGGCAGGCCTAGAGGTACTTGGTGATCTGCTTGAAGGCTTCCAGTGGTGCGCGCTCACCATTGTTCAACGCCGAGATGGTGTCTTCCAGACAGTGATCGATGCGATCCTGAATGAGCGTGCGCTTGGCTTGGCACACCGCTTTTTCAACAGCATGCAGCTGCTGGGCGATGTCCACGCACTGACGCCCCTCTTCGATCATGGTGATGATGCCGCGTAAGTGGCCGTCCGCCCGCTTGAGACGCTTGATGATCGCTTCGTGACTTTGGTGGGTGTGGTGGGTGTGGGGATGGTTGTGTTCGAGCTCACTCATCATTTGAGTCTTCACGATTCATGAATAACACGAGTCTTATCCCCCCCATGGGGGATGCAAGCAATTCAGTATCCGTCTGCACATGGGTATTAATCCGGGCGATCAATTTCTGGCTACTGCGACAGGCGGCTTCACGCCCTGAGGAAGTAAGCCCCCAAAATACCCGCAGCAACGAGCCAGACTAATACTACGATCACTGCAGCAAACCTGTTCGCTGGCCGCTTCACATGGCTTTGCTCCCACTCACTCGCTTTGAGCTGACAGTCCTCGAGCACCTGCGCCGGCATCAACCGAATAGCGAGCAGAATGCCAAGCGGCAAAATGATCACGTCGTCCAGGTATCCAAGCACTGGAATGAAATCAGGAATGAGGTCGATTGGACTCAGCGCATACGCCACGACAAAAACCGCAATCCATTTGGGTAACCAGGGTGTTTGCGGATGCTGATAGCAAAACCAGAGAACCATGGTTTGTCGTTTTAGCTTTCTGGCCCAGCCACGTAAACGATCAAGTATGCGTTTCATATCGTAATTGTCAGTACCTGAAGGAGCGTGCCTGCGAGCGTAGCGCCTTGGGTGATTGGCTGCTATGGGTCGAATAGCGACGGTCTGGCATGGCGTTCCTCTTCACTTCGCGAGCATACGCTCTAACACAACCTCCAATGGATGGCGCAATTGCACGTTGGCAAAGCGTTTCACCTGACTGCGACAGGAGTATCCCGTTGCCAGCGCCTCGCTCTCTTTTTCCAGCTTGCCGGACCAGGATTGCTCAAAAATGGTTCGTGAGCTGCCCTGGTTACGAGCTTCATGGCCGAAGGTTCCGGACATGCCGCAGCAGCCGGTCGCCTCAGTCGTCAGCTTGAGCCCGAGCCGGGCAAAAACGGCTTCCCATTGCGAAGTGCTGGCCGGGACATTGGTTTTCTCGGTGCAGTGCGCCAACAAACGGAAGGTTCCGGTCGCGGGATGCGGGTTTTCCGGCAACGCATCGGACAGCCATTCCTGAGGCAGCAAGACCTTCGGGCAATCGTCGAGTCCTGGTACTTTTTGATATTCCTGGCGGTAGACCAGCGTCATCGCCGGGTCCAGTCCCACCAGCGGTACGCCGCAGTCGGCGAGCGCCTTGAGCTGATTGCCATTGCGGATCGCCGCCTTGGCGAAGGCGCCGAGGAATCCCTGTACGTGCAAAGGCTTGCCGTTGGCGCTATAGGGCGCCAGAAACACCCGATACCCCAACTGATGCGCCAACTGGATAAAGTTCGCCAGCAACGGCGTTTCGAAGTAACGGGTGAAGGCGTCCTGCACCAACACCACGCTGCGCTCACGTTGTGCCGCGGTCAGTTCGCGCAGAGCCGGCACGCTGGCGACCGCGACCTTGCAGCGGGTCAACGTGGCCTGCAAGTCATGGCGGTGGATCAGCGGGCTGTCGAGCATGCCGACCTGTCGCTCCAGCAGGCGGCTCACCCATTTCGAGCCCATCACCGCGTTGTACAGACCCGGCGCGTAAGCCATGTAGGGAATGGTGAACTCCAGCGAGCCGATCAGGTAGTCACGCAGCGGTCGTTGATAGCGACCGTGGTACAGCTCCAGAAAACGCGAACGGAATTCCGGGACGTTGACCTTGACCGGGCATTGTCCCGCGCAGGATTTACAGGCCAGGCAGCCGGCCATCGCGTCATAGACCTCATGGGAGAAATCCGCCTCGCCACGCGAGCGCGCCAGGTTATTGCGTAACCGCGTCGGCAACCCGCTCAACCACGACAACTTGCCGCGGGCTGCTTGCAATACGTCAATATTGGCCGCGCCTTGCAGACGCAACCATTCGCGAATCAACGACGCCCTGCCCTTCGGCGAATGCTGGCGCTCACGGGTGGCTTTCCACGACGGACACATCGCATCAGAGGGGTCGTAGTTGTAGCAGGCGCCGTTACCGTTGCAGTGCATGGCGGTACCGAAGCTTTGCCAGACGCGCTCGTCGATCTGCCGATCCAGATCACCGCGCAGCGTCACTTCGTTGACCTTGAGCAAGCCTTGGGCAGCCTCCGGTGGCGTGCAGATCTTCCCGGGGTTGAGTTGGTTGTGCGGGTCGAAGGCGCCCTTGAGCGATTGCAAAGCCGGGTACAACTCGCCAAAAAACTCGGGGACGTATTCCGAACGCAAGCCCTTGCCGTGCTCGCCCCATAGCAACCCGCCGTAACGCCGGGTCAACTCGGCCACGGCGTCGGAAATTGGCTTGATCAGCGCGGCCTGGGCCGAGTCTTTCATGTCCAGCGCCGGGCGCACATGCAGTACGCCGGCATCGACGTGACCGAACATGCCGTAGCTCAGGCCATAACTGTCGAGCAATTCACGAAACTCGGTTATGTAGTCGGCCAGCTTCTCCGGCGGTACGGCGGTGTCTTCAACAAAAGGCTGCGGCCGAACCTCGCCTACGACATTGCCCAATAGCCCTACCGAGCGCTTGCGCATGGTGTAGACGCGGGACACGGCTTCGGCCCCCTCGGCCAGCGTGTGGCCCAGCCGCTCGATCGTCGTGTCGGCCTGCAGATGCGCCACGAACGACGCCACGCGAACGTTCACGTCCGCCACGTCTTCCCCGCTGAACTCCACCAGATTGATGCCCAGCGTCGGACGTTCGGCATCCGTCGGAAAATACTCGGCGACGCTGTGCCAGACGATGTCTTTCATCGCCAGCAGCAACACCCTGGAGTCCACGGTTTCGATGGACAACGGCTTGTGCGCCAGCAACGCATTGGCGTCACGCAGCGCATCCATGAAGCTGCCGTAACGCACGTTCACCAGCACCGAATACCCGGGAATCGGCAGCACGTTGAGCTTGGCTTCGACAACGTAGCCCAATGACCCTTCCGCACCACACAGCACGCTGTTGAGGTTGAAACGCCCTTGCTCATCGCGCAGGTGTGCCAGGTCGTAACCGGTCAGGCAACGGTTGAGTTTGGGGAATACCGATTCGATCAGCTCGGCCTGGGTCTCCTGAATATTGCGCGCCACCCGGTACACTTCGCCGATACGGCCGGACTGCGCGCAAGCCGCCTCCAGTTCCACTTCGGACAGCGGATGGCTGTGCAGGCGCTCACCGCCGAGCAGCACGCTGTGCAATTCCAGAACGTGATCACGGGTCTTGCCATAGGTGCAACTGCCCTGGCCGCTGGCGTCGGTGTTGATCATGCCGCCGACGGTGGCACGGTTGGACGTCGACAGCTCCGGCGCAAAGAACAGCCCGTGCGGCTTGAGCGCGGCATTGAGCTGGTCCTTGACCACGCCCGTCTGCACCCGCACCCAGCGCTCGGCAACGTTGATTTCGAGGATGGCGTTCATGTGCCGCGACAGGTCGACCACGACGCCATCGGTCAATGACTGCCCGTTGGTGCCGGTGCCACCACCGCGCGGGGTCAGCTTGATCTGGCGGAAGCGTGGCTCGGCCATCAAGGTTGCGATGCGTGCGATGTCATCCGCATCCAGGGGGAACACCGCCGCTTGCGGCAGCCGCTGGTAAATCGAGTTGTCGGTCGCCAGCACGGTGCGGGTGGCGTAGTCGGCGCTGAGCTGACCGCGAAAGCCGCTGGTGTGCAGGGCTTGCAGAAACTCCGGGTACTGGGCCGCGGGTGCAACGGTGGGCAACTGAGCGATCATCGCAGGCTGTTCTCTTGTCGGTCTAATCACGGGAAAACTCAAAACACTTGTCGCCTGAGCATTAATGGGTCAGCCTCAGGTCGTCGGCCATGCCAATGATCCTGCAGGCTCTGGCGCCGGACAAACGGATAATCCTGCCGCTATCGATGACTTTTACGAATGAATTACCGTCACCTCACTCCTTCGATGTCGTTGCTGCTGGCCTTTGAAGCCGCCGCCCGCCATGAAAGCTATACCCGCGCCGCGATGGAACTGTCACTGACCCAAAGCGCGGTGAGCCGGCAAGTCCAGGCGCTGGAGCAGCAACTGGGCCTGACGCTGTTCCGCCGTGAAGGCAGGCAAGTACAGCTGACCGATGTCGGTCGTCTTTATCAGCGGGAAATGAGCGAAGCGCTCGGACGCATCCGCAGCGCCACATTGCAGGCCATGGCTTATCAATCCGGCAGCGGCACGTTGCGCCTGGCCACCTTGCCGACCTTCGGCTCGAAGTGGTTATTGCCGCGCCTGCATGACTTCTACAAAACCCATCCCGGCATGCTGGTGCACATCAATTCCCGCATCGATGCCATCGACTTTGAAACCAGCGGCATCGACGCCGCGATCGTCGTCGGCAATGCCGACTTGCCGGGGCTGATCAGCCATCGCCTGCACACCGAAGAACTGATGGTGATCATTTCGCCAGAAGCGGCCGAAATCCATGACGCCTGGACCCCTGACCGCATTGCTGGCCAGACGCTGCTCAACGTCGCGAGCAACGCCAACGTCTGGGGCGAGTGGTTCAGCCACCACGCCCTGCCCCATCGGATGATGCGCCTGGGGCCGAGTTTCGAACTCACCTCGCACTTGATCCAGGCCGTCAGGGCCGGCATCGGCATCGGTCTGGTGCCACGTATCCTGGTGGCCGACGAGTTGGCCAACAACGAACTGATCAGCCTCGATCAGCCCTTCGCCAGCCAGCGCAGTTACTACCTGGCCTATCCGCCGCGCAACGAAATGCTGCCTTCACTCGTCGCGTTTCGTACCTGGTTGCTGGAACAGGTCTGACGGTTACCGCCCAAGGAACGCGTAGCCGAAACCCACCACCTTGGCGTCTTCGCCGTAGCCGCCCAGGAACGAAACACCCACCGGCAGGTTGCCCTTGATGATGCCTGCCGGAACGGTGATTTCGGGAAATCCTGTGGCCGAGGCAATGTACGACGACGCGTAGGTATCGCCGGACTTGCACAGGTAACTGTCATCGTTCACACCGTGCACCACCGAAGCCGGGCAATTGATGGTCGCAAAAAACAGGCTGTCGACCTTGTTCTGCTTCATGATGCCCATCAGTTGCGCGCGCAACTGTGGAATCTTCCGGGAAAGAATGGAGATGTACTGCGGCGAATCGGTGCTTGCGGCATTCGCTACCGTTTCCAGTCCGGCCAGGCGTGCCGGGTTCATCCCATGCGCAGCGTTTTGCGCCTGATTTTGCCTGGCAAGGTCGAGAAACTGCGCAAGCGTTCGCGGTTGGCCTGGATTGAGGGTGGTGAGGTAGCGTTCGAATTGCGGCTTGAATTCGCTCTCCCCCACTGGGCCGAGCACGTCGCTCCACAGGGTTTCAAAGGCTTTTGGCAATTCGATGGAGACGACCTGCGCACCGCGCTTGACGAGCGTTTCCTGCGCAGCTTTATAGACCGCATCCACTTCCGGGTTCGCCCCCTTGAAATTGTTGATTACGCCAATGGTCTTGCCTTGCAGCGAGGTACGGCTCAGTGCCGGTTCGAACTGTATTTTGTCTGCAGCAAGGTCGAAGGTCGCCGCGTCGCTTTTGTCCTGGCCCTTGATCACATCAAGCACGATGGCCTGATCCAGCACGCTGTCGGTAATGACGCCTGCGGTATCGAACGCGAGCGACAGCGGAATGATGCCGCTACGACTGATCAGCCCCAGCGAAGGTCGAAAACCCACCGTGCCGGTGACACTGGCCGGTGCCCGGATCGAGCCGCTCGTATCCGACCCCAATGCGAAGGGTGCGAACGCCGCCGCCACCGAGGCGGCAGAACCGCTGCTGGAGCCGGATGCATCACGCTTGGTGTTCCGCGGGTTCAGCGTCTGCCCGCCAAACGAGCTGTAGCCAAACCAGCCAAAGGATGCGGCCAGTTCCGACAGATTGGCTTTGCCGAGCACAATGGCTTGCCCGTCGATCAGCTTCTTGACGGTGAAGGCATCCTGGCTTGGCACCGACGAACGCAGCACGAAGGAGCCCCCGGAGGTGACCATACCGGCGGTGTCAAAGTTGTCCTTCACCACGAACGGAATACCGGCCAGCGGTGCGTACCTGGCAGTGGAATTTTTCGCCCGTTCAGCATCCCACTTGCGGGCCTGATCGATCGCCTGTTCATTGATGGTCACCAGCGCATTGATGTTCTGGCCCTGGTGATTGTTCGCCTGAATGTTATCCAGATAGTGCTGCACCAAATGTTCGGAACTGAGAGTCCCGTTGTCCAACGCATGACGCATGTCGGCGAGGGTCATGCGTTCGATACTGTCATCCGCCTGAGCACTTGCTGCCATTAGCAAAAACGAGCACGCCACGAACTTTTTATTCAACTGCATTGTTATTCTCCGAGTGGGTACAGGCGAACGAAACCAGCTCGCACCTGATGTGGGTGCAAGGGAATGAATGGGAGGCAGGGGAAAAAAGGCCGGGGTTATCCGCCGGCCCTGGTAGGTTCTGAAGGCTACGTCAAAGATCGCAGCCTTCGGCAGCTCCTACAGCAACTGATTCTTTTGCAGGAATTCCCGGGACACGCTCTCGATGGATTCACGGCCGACATCGACCCGGGAATTGAGGCCCGCGATGGTGTCGTCATCCAGCCTGGACGACAGGGCGTTGAGCAACTCGCCGATCTTTGGATTCGCCTTGAACACTTCAGTGCGAATCACCGGGGTCAGCGCGTAGCTGGGGAAGAAGCCTTTATCGTCTTGCAGCACCACAAAGCCGAAGGCCGGAATCCGCCCATCCGTCGACAAGACCAGGGCCAGATCGACCTGCCCGTCCCTGAGCGCCTGATAGGTCAGCCCGCCGTCCATGCGGACGATGTTCTTGCGTTCAAATTCAAACTTGTAGGTCTCTTGCAGAGGACGCAGGCCATCAGGCCGGGAAAAGAACTCAGCGTTGGAGGCAAACTTATAGGACTTGCCTGTTTCGATCTTCTGCGCAAGATCGCTGATCGAGGCGATTCCATCCTTCTCGGCCTCTTCCTTGCGCATGGCAAAGGCGTAAGTGTTGTTGGCCTTGGAAGGGTTCAGCCAGGTGATGCCTTTCTGCGCATCCAGCTCGCTGATTTTCTTGTACGTTTCGTCGGCGTTGAGCTTGTCCGTGACTTTATTGTAAGTAATCAGTGAAGTGCCGGTGTATTCCCAATAAACATCGACCTGACCGTTCTCTTGCGCCGCGCGCAATACGGAAGAACCCAGGTCCGGGCGTTTATCAACACTGTAGCCATTGGCGCGCAGGAGTTGAGCGGTCATCTCGGCAACCAATTGCTGCTCGGTAAACTTCTTGCCGCCGACCACAATCGTGCTGTTGGCAGAAGCACTGCCCACAACACCGCAAACAAGACTCAGGGTAAAGATCAGACTGGCCAGCATTCGATAAATCATCGTGCACCTCATATTATTGATTTTTGTCTATGGTCTTCAGATTCATTCGCGCCCGGCCAACCTCAAGCCCCGTGACACTGCAATGTTTTGAATCAAGCCGCAGCCCAGATCGACCGCAATCGCCAACAGCGCGGTCGCCGCGGCGCCGGCCAGCATCATGCCGAAGTCGTTCAAGTCGATCCCGGTAAAGATCAACTCGCCCAACCCACCGCCACCGACCAGGAAGGCCAGCGGCGCGGTACCGACGTTGATCGCCAGCGCCGTGCGGATGCCGGCGAAAATCACGTTCATCGCGTTCGGAATTTCAACTTTCCACAGCGTTTCCCGTGGCGTCATGCCCATGGCCTCGGCCGCTTCGACCAGGTGCTGCGGCACCGCACGCAGGCCTTCGTAGGTATTGACTGCCACGGGCAACAACGTCGCGACAAACAAGCCGATGATGGCCGCGCCGCTGCCGACACCAATGAAACTCATGGCCAACGCCAGCAACGCGAGCTTGGGGATCGCCTGCCCTACGTTAAGGACCTGCATGCTGGCCATGGCGTAACGCTGGTTCGCCGGACGGCTCATCCAGACGCCCAGCGGCAGCGCGATGACCAGCGCCAGCACCCCACTGACCGCCACGATCTGCAGATGCTGGACCGTCAGGTAGCTGATATCGCCCCAGTAAAATTGCAGCCCTTTCCACAATCCGATCAGTAAGTCAGACATTGTCAGTGCACCACCGGAGTAATGTTTTCAACCAGTCGCGCCAGGATGTCGGCCTGGTGGACATAGCCGATAAAACGTCCGTCGCTGTCGTTGCAAAGTGCCCAGTCCTGGCCGCGACCCAGCAACTGCGAAAGCACCTGGCGCAGGTCATCCCCGGGCTTGACGATCAGGTGCGATTGCGAAACGACAGCGCTGTTGCCGCCCACGATCTGCATGTGTTCCAGTGGCGGGACCTTGCTGGCCACGTCAGCCGCACGCAGCAGACGCAGGCGCTTCATGATCCGGTCGCCGCCCATGAAGTTCGCCACGAACTCGCTGTTGGGCCGGGCCAGCAGATCATCCGAGCTGCCGAACTGCTGGATTTTTCCGTTATGGAACAGGGCGACGCAATCCGCCATCTTCACCGCTTCATCGATGTCATGACTGACAAACAGCACGGTCTTGTTGACGAGGCGCTGGATGCGCATGAATTCGTCCTGGATCACTTCCCGGTTGATCGGGTCGATCGCGCCAAAGGGCTCGTCCATCAGCATCACCGGCGGATCCGCTGCCAGGGCCCGGGCCACGCCTACGCGTTGCTGTTGACCACCGGAAAGCTCACACGGATAGCGCTTGAGAAATTTCGACGGATCCAGCGCGACCACTTCCAGCAACTCCGCGGCGCGCTTTCGGCTTTTGGTTTTGTCCCACCCCAACAGATTGGGAACGACGCAAATGTTTTCCTCAACGGTCATGTTCGGGAACAGGCCGACTTGCTGGATCACATAGCCGATGGAGCGTTTGAGGGTGACGCTGTCCAGTTCGGACGTATCGCGACCTCCAATTCTGATCGTGCCGGAGGTAGGCGTGATCAGTCTGTTGATCATTTTCAGCGTCGTGGTCTTGCCACAGCCCGACGGCCCAAGCAGTACGCAGATCTGCCCCTCTTCAACATTGAATGAGACATCTTCTACTGCAGTGATTGAGCCGAATTGCTTGTTGAGGTTTTCGATCTGGATCACGTCGTAGCTTCCTTCATTCGGCCGGTGGCCACTTTGTTCTTGTTCAGGCCTTTTGGCGTCAGCAGGCGCTGCAAGCCGTACAACGCGTAATCGGCCGCAATGGCGATGACACTGATGACGATCGCGCCGGCCAACAGCTGTCGGGTATCCGATTGCGCGATGCCGCGAATGATGAGGCTGCCCAGGCCGCCGGCGCCGATGTAGGCCGCGATGGCYGCGATGCCGATGTTGATGACGGTCGCCATCCTCACGCCCGCCATGATCAGCGGGACCGCAATCGGCAGCTCAACCTTGCGCAATCGTTGCCCGGTCGACATGCCCATCCCGATCGCTGCTTCGCGCAAGGCCGGATCGATGTTGGAGATCGCAGTGGTGGTGTTGCGGATGATGGGCAATTGGGAGTAGAGGAACAGCGCAATGACCGCCGGTACGACGCCGATCCCGTAGCCGATCAGCGACAGGGCCGGAATCATCAGCCCGAACAGCGCGGCGGAAGGAATGGTCAT
Source organism: Pseudomonas sp. P5_B3 (assembly GCF_056400405.1). Classification (NCBI taxonomy): domain Bacteria; kingdom Pseudomonadati; phylum Pseudomonadota; class Gammaproteobacteria; order Pseudomonadales; family Pseudomonadaceae; genus Pseudomonas; species Pseudomonas sp. P5_B3. The sequence continues at coordinate 14,677 of NZ_JBFULI010000049.1, forward strand.
CAGGACCGCGGCGAAGGCCAGGACCCAGCGGCGCGTTCTGGGGTGCTGGGAGATCGCAATCCCGACAGGCACGCCGGTCAGAATCGCCAAACCCACCGCTACCGCCACGATGAGCAGGTGCTGCCCGAGTAGCAGACTGATCAACCCGCCGTTTTCCAGAATGAAACTCAAGGTTTCCATGTGTTATGCCTTCTGTACGTCATTGTTGTTTTTATCGGCCGTGCATCTGGAATTGAACGCCGGATCTGTAGGAAACATTACAGCGCTACTGCAGGCACTCTGAGCTTCGAGTTCGACGATTTCTATCAAAAAAACGACGTCACGCGGCCAACCAATGCGCAATGCAAAGTGCAGCGTCGATTGCAGACGGCAGTATGCGGGATCGCCAAATGACAAGGCTTGCCAGAGCGCACCGCCTGTCGGGGCGAGTCATTAGCTAGCTATGGGATTTTACAGAGAGGATTGGTTCAGAGGCTTTTCAGGGGATTGGCGCTTGTTGACCCATGCGCTCAGTAACTGAAATCAGGAGTGAGCATCATCAAATTTCCGCCGCTCTTCACCAGGCGTACATCCCCAGACACGACGGTAAGCAGCCCCCAGATGTGACGCTGAGACAAACCCACAGCTATAGGCAATGGACGCAATGGGCTGGGTGCTTTCACGCAGCAACCGGCGTGCTTCGTTCAGCCTGAGCTCCAGATAGAACTTCTTCGGCGTCATCCCGAAGTGCTGATGCCACAGCCGTTCGAGTTGACGGTGGGACAGATTGCAACGGTCGGCGATCTCTTCGATGCCGACGATGTTCTCCAGATTGTTCTCCATGAAGGCGATGGCGGCTGTCAGCCTGCGATCGTGAATGCCGAACCGCCACTGAATCGACATCCGCTGATGCTCTTCCGGCGCTCTTATCCTGGCATGCAGAAATTGCTCGGCGATGCTCGCCGCGAGCTGGTTACCGAAATCAAGCGCGATTTGTGCCAGCATGAGATCGATGGCCGCCGTCCCCCCGGCGCACGTCCAGCGGTTGCCATGGTTGACGTAAAGCTCCTTGGTGACTTCGATCGAGGGGAATTCTTCCGAAAACTGGCCAATGGACTCCCAGTGCAAGGTGCAGCGCTTGCCTTCCAGCAAGCCGGCGCGTGCAAGGATGAACGTACCGGTGCTCAATGCGCCGACGGTAATCCCGCGGAACGCTGCGCGCTGCAGGAAGCGCAGCATTTTTGGTGGTTTCTGATGTTCGATGTCCAGGCTCGCCAGGACAAAAATGCGATCCAGCTCCGGCGCCTGATCAACCGGCACAGTCTGGATTTCGATACCGCTGCTGGAACTGACCGGTCCGCCCGACTCCGTGAGCAGGGTCCATTCATAAAGCGTTTTGCCGGACAGCCGGTTGGCCGCGCGCAAAGGCTCGCTGGCTCCCGCCAGGGCCATCATGGAGAACTGAGGAAGAATGAGCAGCCCGATTCGCTTGGTTGTGCCGCTGTTCACAGACGTCGCCGATTCACTGGGGGCTGTCATCGCCAGATCCTTTCATGGTAGTTCCAGCCGTTCGAGTGAACAGCTCAGGCCACACCGGGGAAGTGGCTTTGGACACGCCATGTTAGGGGTTGGGCACACATTCAGCCAGATTGGATCGTTGAGACCGCGAACCCGCCCGGCCAAAGCGCAACGACAGATCAGAATGACGTGAGCGATACACGCCGCGATACTGGAGATCGCTGCGAGACTTCGGCGCCCGAAGTCTCGCAGGAAAATGGCGAGCGGATCAGCCGCGCGCGCGGATGGCTTCGTCGATGCTCTGGATCATCGACTTGAACACAGGGCTGTCGACCTGATTCTGCTGGCCATGCTGCATGTGCGAAATGATCAGTGCGTGCGGGCCGGCATCGCCCGGATAGTTCTGGTGCAGACGCACAGACTCCGACGGCATGTGCAAGGTGTTGTCGGCGCCGTGGATGATCAGCGCTGGCGGGAAACCTTTTGCACCTTCAATGGACCGCTCCGGGTCATACGCCACATAGGACTTGTAGGACTTTGCCGTCACGTAGGTGCAACCCGGCCAACGGTCCGCGCCGCCCGCTTCGGTGTAGCCGCCCAACTGCTGATCGACATAGGCCTGGGTTTCAGGATCCAGCGGGTAATAACCAAGACGGGTTGCATCAGTGCCGGTGTCGAACGGAGGGATCGGCGCGTCATCCGCGAGTTGCCCGATGGCAGCGTCAGCCGCGGACTGATCAGCGCGCAAGGCTTGCAGTTTGCGGATGTTGGTGTAGCTCATCGGCACCCAGAAGCGGATCTGCTCACCACCGGCGGCAGCCAGCTCAGCCACCGCACCGAGGCTTGCCACTGACCCCATCGCCCACGACGCGACCACCGGCATCTCGCCGAAATTCTCGCGCGCCCATTCAACGGCACCGAGCACTTCATCCTTCTGGTCTTCGAGGATGACGTTGGTGATGACCTTGTCACCTGATTCGATGGTGTTACGGATGTGCTTGTTGGAAAAAAAACCTGCCACATCGTAGGTCATGACGCGATAACCAAGGGCTGCCAGGGCGCGCCCGAACAGCTGGCCGTACATCGTGACCCCGCCGGTGAAGCCGGAGTTGAAGATGACCGGTGGCAGTTTTTGCGCCGCAGCGTCGAGTTGTTCTGGCTGAAATACCGTGCCTTTGAGGCTCAGGATTTCATCGCCGTACTTGACGGTGAAGTTGATGTCTTTTGTTGTAATGTTCGTCATTGCTGGTTATCTCGAAGTGGGAGCGTGGGCGTAGATCAACTTACCAATTGGCCAGATGCTCCTCGCAGAAGTTGGCCAACAGGAATTCGGGTTTCATTGGAAACATGCAGTGCAACGGCATCGACAAAGTTGAAAGCCTTGCCCGGATTGAAGAGGTTGGAATACGGAACTCCCTTGTTGTCAGTTCCAACATGAGGTGCATCCGTTGCTTCCAGGAGAATCTTGTCCGCGCCGACTGCGCAAACAATTTGCGTCACGAAACGAGCTGTTTCCTCGGGATGGACGCAAGTGCGATAGCCAGGGCCCTTGAACCACACATTGCCTCGTTCTCTGGCCTCAGCAAGTAGCGCGATGTAAGCCGGCTCAGTGATGTCACGCTCGCGGTGACAAGTGCCCAGGTGATCGATGATGACCCGCACATCGCGAGGGATCTGGCGCAATACACGCAGATTCGTCTCGGCTTCTTTCGCGTAAATGTGCAGATGCTGGCGCGGTAACAAGCGGCCATAGAACGCCGACCACTGCCCATCGCTGAATTGCGTATCGGAAACCGTTTCCGGCCGTGCATCGTGCAAAACGATCCGGGCGCCAACCACCTGCGGGTGCGAGAGACGTTCTTGTGTGGCGTAAGCAGGTTCTGCCTTGATCGTCCCCACCAGTTTGACGTCCCCATAGCGCAGAGGGTTGGCCGCCTGGAGATGCTTGAGTTCGTCAAATGAAGCAAATACGTTTTCTGAATCCGGCAGAATACTTAAATGGACATTATTGAGGAGCGTCGGAGCAATTCCGGCATCGATCAATGTATCCAGATAAGCCGTCAGCGGATGCGGCTCAGGTAATGCATAGGGCAGCGAACCGGCCACTCGGCGCAGGTCTTGCGATGTATAAAAATGAACGTGACTGTCTATTCTTTTGATCAACGGCAGCATGATTATTGTTTCCTGCTTTTGTGCGAAAACAATAATCGTCGTCAGCGCTTCGTCGCTCCCCCCAACTCGACGTGTAGTATCAAAATTTCGCCATGCGCGATTTTGTGGGCAAGGAGTATTTGGAAATCAGCGCATGGATGTGAAGAGGCGAAATAACCCTTGGGATTCTCTGTTGCAAGACTGGCAGGACTCCAGAGTCGTGAAAATGAAGTCCTGAGCGGTCGATGAGTCAGTGGGCTGTCAAGCGGATGGCGAAAAATTGATGGATTTTGACCGTCTGTGATTGCGTTCCCGGATCCCCAAATGTTTGGCGACGATTGAGCGTTGCGCCGCCAAAGCATCCCCTTGGATTTTCAGCTGGCCTGAACTCAGGCACGACCACCATCGGAGAACCTGCTCACCACACTGCGTGGTTTTTTGGCTAAGGCAGATCGGCGAACTCTTTAAACCACGTTAATCGATAAGGCAGCGGATTTTATGGTATTCAAGCTGTATCGCTCACGGAAGACAGCGCGCCGATACTTCTTCCAAAGGCCCACGAACTTTCAGCAAACGGAGTCAACTACATGGACGTCATCAATCAGTTGCAGCCCGAAGAGTGTGCAGGCATGGAGGATATCCGCCGCGAAATCGATGCCCTTGATCAGGTTGTTATCAAGCTGTTGGGCAAGCGTTTTCACTATGTACTGGCGGCCTCGAAGTACAAGACCTCAGCGACTTCGGTGCGTGCTCCGGAGCGTTTCAAGGCCATGTTGGCGACACGACGCGAGTGGGCCGAGGCCGAGGGCCTGAGCCCGGATGCAATCGAGAAGATGTACAGTGACCTGGTGAACCACTTCATTGCAGAAGAGATGAAACACTGGGCGGCTCATCAATCCGACACCTGACTCTAGTGTCCGGACTGTCTGCCATGGGTTGTGGGTTTCGGTCAGTCATTACAGGCCGTGATCGGCCAGTTGCGGACATGCCATTGCTTTCCAGCCCCCTGAACTAGCAGCTAAGGTACTGATTCAAGGAGCTTGGAGACGAGCAATGAAACTGAACCACAGGCCAGTGAAGGCTAGCGACGTTAAAGTGATCTGCGGCTTTCCTCAGAACGCTCAAGAGTTGTTTTTCATGTTTCCGAAGGCGCACTTCCCGCTAACGGAAACGCAGTTGATTACCGCGATCTCCCAACGCTTCGACTCTACCGTCGTGGAGATCAATGGGACTGTCGTTGGGTTTGCCAATTTCTATCGAGCGCAACGCAATGGCGTTTGCTGTATCGGCAATGTCATCGTCTCGCCGAGCGCTCGGGGCGAAGGAGTGGCGACGTTTATCGTAGAGACGATGACCGGCTTGGCATTCGAGCGTTACGACGCCCGCGAGGTGCAGATTTCCTGCTTCAACGAAAACACGGCAGGGCTGCTGCTCTACCCCAAGCTTGGGTTTGTGCCTTATGCCATTGAGGAGCGACCTTCTTTGGGAAACGGCCGATCGGCCCTCATACACATGACGCGCAGCAGAAGCTCGACAAGTTGAATACACAGTCGATTGCTACCCTGGATGACAAGTAGAAATAGGCCAGAAGCGGGCATTCAGGCCATGGAAAATAAATCTGTTATTACTCTAATTGTCAGTACCTGAAGGAGCGTGCCTGCGAGCGTAGCGCCTTGGGTGATTGACTGCATCACGCACTGAGGAAGTCAGTCAAGCAAAATCGAGGTTCTTGAGGAACGGTGCCCGGAGCTTGGCTTTGAGTGGGTAGTTACTCGCCCCTCACTGACATGATCATGCCTGTAGAGTGTGACCCAAGGGTTAAAAGTGGATTTCAGCAGTCTTGAGACCCAGGTCTCGAAGCTCGGCTATCAGGTCATCCAGATGCCCGAAAGACTCGACTTCCTCGTTGTCATCAACCAGGAAATAACTTCTCCCCGCGTCCTTCTTGAAAAACACAATCCACTCCTTGGGGTTGGTCGGGTTTGCGATCACATGGGTGTCGAAGGTCACGCCTTCGGCATGTTTGGTTTTCACAGCTTTACGATTCATGTCAGTCACCACGCTACGCGCGTTCTCAAAATTCTCTATTTGCAGTGCATGCCCGCCCAGTTCCATCTGAACTTTCACGATAAACATCTCCAGCCGCACGAAGCGGTGGATCAAGGGCATTTCAATTATCACTGTATGTTAATATTATGCACATGCATCCACTGAGGAGCTAGCCATGATTGCGATAGGTGAGGCATGGAAGGCGGGGTTGTTGGGGCGAGAGCATTGGCTGCGCAATGTGGTGTCTGGCGTGATCGTCGGGGTCGTGGCGCTCCCTCTGGCTATGGCGTTTGCCATTGCATCTGGCGTCAAACCTGAGCAAGGCATCTACACCGCAATCATCGGTGGCCTGCTGGTTTCGCTCTTTGGGGGAAGCCGCTTGCAGATTGCCGGGCCGACAGGTGCGTTCATCGTGATTCTGGCGGGAGTCACGGCCAAACATGGTGTTGACGGTTTGCAAATCGCCACGATGATGGCGGGGGCCATGTTGTTATTGCTGGGGATGGCCCGCCTCGGTGCAATCATCAAGTTTATCCCTGACCCGGTGATAGTCGGATTCACTGCGGGCATCGGCGTGATCATCTGGGTCGGACAGTGGAAAGACTTTTTCGGTTTACCGACGATCAGTGGAGAGCATTTCCATGAAAAGCTCTGGCATCTGCTCCAGGCGCTGCCGGATCTTCATATCGCCACAACCCTGCTGGCGGCGATTAGCCTTTTCCTGGTCATCACCGCGTCCAGAATTCCCGGACTCAAACGGGTACCTGGCCCGCTAATCGCAATGGCAGTCGCTACAGCGATACAGTCAACCTTTCATTTCGAGGGGGTCGCCACGATTGGCAGTGCATTCGGTGGCATACCTCAAGGTCTTCCAGCGTTAAGCCTGCCTGAAATCACGCTGTCTCGTGTCATCGATTTGATTGGTCCGGCGTTCACTATTGCCATGCTTGGAGCAATCGAATCACTGCTGTCCGCAATGGTGGCCGATGGCATGGCGGGCACCAAGCACGACTCCAATCAGGAACTGATCGGTCAGGGAGTGGCTAATCTGGTCACGCCATTGTTTGGCGGTTTCGCAGCGACCGGAGCCATTGCCCGTACTGCAACCAATATCCGTAACGGCGGCACGAGCCCGCTGGCCGGCATTACGCACGCGGTCACGTTGGTGCTTATTATTCTGTTTCTGGCACCTCTGGCCTCAAACATCCCGCTGTGCGCCCTGGCCGCCATTCTTTTCGTGGTCGCGTACAACATGAGCGAGTTGAAGCACTTCAAGCGCATGGTCCAACGGGCTCCACGCGCAGACGTAGCTATCCTGCTCATCACCTTCAGCCTCACCGTGTTCAGCGACCTGGTGATCGCCGTGAATATCGGCGTCATTCTTGCCATGCTGCACTTCATGCGTCGCATGGCCTCATCTGTGGAGGTGCAACAGGTCGTCGAGCACGAGCTTGAAGAAGAGCTGAGGGCCAATGGGCACACTCGCCTGCCGCCAGGGACATTGATTTATACGATTGAAGGGCCATTGTTCTTTGGCGCGGCTGAGACCTTCGAGCGTGTGTTGGCACAGACCCATACCGATCCACGTCTGCTGATTATTCGCTTGAAGCGTGTACCGTTTATGGACATCACTGGCTTGCAGGTGCTGGAGGAGGTCATTCAGCAACTGCACGAGCGCAATATCGTGGTGAAACTCTGCGAAGCGAACACGAAGGTGCTCAACAAGCTCGATAGGGTAGGTATCTTGCAAGAAATCGGCACGGAGCATTACCACGCCGACTTCAACACCGCGCTGGCTAAAGCGGTCAGTATTGCAGAGGGTCCGCCGACCCTCTAGAGGCTTACCGCCCGTGTCAGGTCATGACTTGGTGCTGGCGGCATGCTTACTCTTGGTCGAATAGCTGGCACCGTGGGTGTCCAGGTAGTCACGAATCAGTTGACGGACAACCTGCGAAGGCGTCAGGTCTTGTGCTGCACAGAGTTCCTCGAACGCTTTTTTCTTGACGGGATCAATGAGCACAGTGAGGCGCGCAGTCTTGCTTTCCATGGGGTATTCAATCGCTCAAGTCGCTAGATGTTAATCAAATTGTAATTGCCTTGTCCGGTGCTGTCACTGTGCTGCTCGTTACCTGGACTTTACCCACAAGAAAAGATTTGGCACTCCCAAGCGAGAGGGATGATGTCCGGACCAGACTCGCACATCCCGCAGCCCTGCCATACTGTTCAACATGACCAGTGCAACTTTCCGCTTCTATGAGGAGCTCAACGATTTCCTGCCGGCCGAACGGCGGCGGCAATCCTTCACCTGCGAGTGCGCGCAAGGGGCGACGGTCAAGCACATGATCGAGGCGCTCGGAGTACCGCACACCGAGGTCGAGCTGGTGCTGCTCAACGGCGAGTCGGCGGGCCTGGAGCGGGTGATCCTCGACAGTGACCGGCTGGCGGTGTATCCCAAGTTCGAAGCGCTGGACATCAGCCCGCTGCTCAAGGTTCGTGCGCAACCTTTACGGGTGCTGCGCTTCGTCGCTGATGCGCACCTTGGCGGGCTGGCCAGCCTGCTGCGCATGAGTGGCTTCGACACGCTCTACGACAATGGTTTCGAGGATGGCGAGATCGCCGAGATCGCTGCGCAGCAAGGACGCATCGTGCTAACCCGTGACCGCGAACTGCTCAAGCGGCGGATCATCAGCCACGGCTGTTACGTGCATGCCCTGAAACCGTCGCTGCAGCTGCGCGAATTGTACGAGCGCCTCGACCTGGCGCGTAGCGCGCGGCCATTCAGCCTGTGCCTTCATTGCAACCTGCCGCTGCACGAGATCAGCCCGGAACTGGCTCGGCCGCTGGTACCGCCACGCATTGGCGTCCTCTATTCGCACTTCCTGCGCTGCGACGCCTGCCAACGGGTTTACTGGGAAGGTTCGCACTGGCGCGGCATGTGTGCATTGCTGGCACCGCTGCTGAACCGATAGCCGCGCGCATCGGGCACTCGATGATGTTTTCCGGCACAGTCATGTGGCTCCACAAATTGAAGTGCTGAAACACCATCGACAATCAGCTGCGCAGGCTCCGTAACCGCCCGGGGTAGAGCGCTCGAACGAGCGCCCTGTTCAAGCTGACGACGACGCGTTACTTGGCGCCGTAGACGTCAAAATCGAAGTACTTGTCGTTGATCCGCGCGTAAGTACCGTTGGCGAGAATGGTTGCCAGGGCTTTGTTCAAGTCTTCACGCAACGCGACATCGCCCTTGCGCAAACCAAGGCCATCACCGACGCCGAAGAAGCCCGGGGCATCCAGAGTGGCGCCGGCAAATTCATAGTCCTTACCCGCCGCTGTTTTCAAGAAGCCGTAACTGGCTTGAATGGAACCCTGCAACGAGGCATCAAGTCGCCCCACGACCAGGTCGGCGTACACCTGATCCTGATTTTGATAGGAAAGAACGTCCACGCCTTTGGCACCCCAAACCGCTTTGGCATAGGACTCCTGGGTCGAGCCCTGCTCCACACCAATGCGCTTGCCCTTGAGCGATTCGAGGGTCGGCTGCAATCCCGATCCCCGTTTGACCACTAACCGTGCCGGTGCATTGGATACCTTGTCGGTAAACGCAATCTGCTCCAGGCGTTTGGGTGTGATGGTCATCGAAGACGCCACCGCATCGAACTTGCGCGCCAGCAGTCCCGGAATCATCCCGTCCCAGCTGCTTTCCACCCAGACGCATCGGGCTTTCAGTTCGGCGCACAACGCCTCGGCGATGTCGACCCCGAAGCCGGTCAGCGTGCCATCCTGGTTCTTGTATTCCAGCGGTGGATACGTCGGGTCCACCCCCAGCCTCAACACTTTGCCAGACCAGTCGGCCGCCCCCGCCAGGCTCGAGGCCGTCAGGAACACCAGGGAAACGGCTGCAATCATCTTGTTCATTTTTATTCCTCTTCAGGCCGCAGATTTTTTACCGGCACTACGGGCGAAAATGCGCCGTCTCAACACAGAAAACGTTCGACCAACTTGACCCAATAGCTCGCGCCCACCGGCAGGCAGTCGTCATTGAAGTCATAGCCGGGGTTGTGCAGCAGGCACCCGCCTTCGCCCTCGCCGTTGCCGATCACCAGATAGCTGCCGGGGCATTTTTCCAGGACAAACGCAAAGTCTTCGCTGGCCGTGAACGGTCGCAGGTCATCGATCAGGTGTTCCTCTCCCAGCCAGTCGCGGGCGACTTCATGGGCAAATGCTGTCTGTTCGGGATCGTTGATCAACACCGGATGGCAATGCTGGTAATCGATGTGGACCCGGGCACCAAAACTCTCGGCCTGGCCCTTGACCAATTCAGTGATTCTGACCTCCAGCAAGTGGCGAATCTCAGGAGTCAGGGCACGTACGCTCAGGCTGAGGTCAGCGCTGGACGGGATGACATTCGAAGCGCTCCCGGCATGCAGGGAGCCCACCGTGATAATCGCCATTTCCTGCGGGTTAACGTTGCGCGAGACGATGCTTTGCAGGGCCATCACGATCGAGGCACCGACCACCACCGGGTCGACGGCTTTGTGCGGCACCGCGCCATGGCCACCATTGCCGATGATTTTGATGTTAACCGTGTCGGCAGACGCCATGAACGGTCCGCTGTAAAAACCCAAATGCCCGACGGGATAACCCGGCACGTTATGCATGGCGAAGATCGCGTCACACGGAAACCGTTCGAGCAGCCCCTCCTCCAGCATTTTCCTGGCACCGCCCAGCCCTTCTTCCGCAGGTTGGAAAATCAGGTGCACGGTGCCGTTGAATGCCCGTGTCTGGGCCAGATACCGGCCGGCTGCCAGCAGGACTGCTGTATGACCGTCGTGACCGCAGGCATGCATGACTCCGTCGATCCGGCTGGCATAGGGCAAACCGGAGGTTTCCTGTATCGGCAACGCATCCATGTCAGCGCGCAAGCCAATGGACCGACCCTCGCCATTTTTCAGGGTGGCAACGACCCCGGTCTTGCCCACCCCGGTGCTGACCTCAAAGCCCCACTGAGTCAAACACGCTGCCACCAGCTCACTGGTGGCGAATTCTTCAAAACCCAGTTCAGGGTGCGCGTGAATGCTGTGACGTATCGCAATCATTTCATCTTGCATCGCGGCAATACCAGGCAGGACCAGGCCGGCATTCATGGGTGTTCTCCTTCGACAGGGGCTGTGCGGAAGCGAAAGCGCTGTTGGGGTCGATCTTAAGGAACGGGCGCTGGGCTGGGGAGGCGCAGTTTGGTTATGATGACAACCATAAGTTGTCACCAGGGTGAGCAGATGAAACTGCATCAATTACAGGCGCTGATTGCCAGCGCCGAAACCGGCAGTATCCGCGCGGCCGCGCGTTCGCTGGAGATTTCCCAGGCCGCTGTGACCAAAGCGCTGCGCGAGTTGGAAACCAGCCAACAGCTACCGCTGTTTACCCGAACCGCCAGCGGTCTGAACTTCACCGAATACGGCAAAGTGCTGCTGACTCACGCCCGGCTGGTGATCAAGCAACTGGAGCACGCACAGACCGAGCTTGATCACATGCGTGGGAAGGCTCAAGGCCGGCTCTGCGTCGGGATCACCCCATGGGTCGCCCTGACCTTCCTGCCGGAAGTCGTGCTGGCTTTTCGCGAACGTATGCCACACATCAAGCTGGAACTGTTCGAAAGCCTGATGGCCGTTGCCCAACCGCTGCTTCGCGACGGCAGCATGGACTTCGCGATTGGCCAACTCCATCCCACACAATCGAGCCAGGAATTCGCCTGTGAAACCTTGYTCGATTACCAGACCTCGGTGCTGGTCCGCGAGGGTCACGCACGACAGCATGCGCGATCGATCCACGAGTTACTGGAAGAAAACTGGACCCTGAACTACGCGCCGGACGGGCACGATGGGCTGATGCAGGAACTGTTCTGGAAACACGGCGCGCAGATTGATGAGAATCGAATCGTGCGTGCTCATTCACTGGCCATTTTGCAGATGATGGTCGAGCGGGCCGACATGTGCACCTGGGGGCCGTCCATCGTGAGCACAGCCCCGCCATTTCTGGGGCGTGTGGTATCCCTGGGGCTGACCGAGCAGTTCGAGCCCCGACAACTGAGCATCGTGACGCGCCGCAATGGCGCACTGAGCAATTCGGCAGTCTGCTTCACCGAATGCCTGTTGCAGGTCATTCGGCGCCATGCGCGCTCGGCCAAAAAGGAAGACCGCGCGCTGTTTGAAACCTTACGGCTGCGGCTGTGAGGTGAGCCTAGGGTTTTATGTCTGATACCTCAGGACGTCTTGGGTCGAATCTGGCAGTAGGTACCAGCGCCAAGCGTTCACTTCTGACTGGTTTCTGCACGTGGCCAGAGACGGCTCTCGGCCGATTGTGTTGAAAAAGTCGAAATTGTTATCCTCAAGCGTTCTCGTGGACTGGTTCTGGATAGATGCTCATGTTGACTGGCTTGAGTCATTTTACGTTGGCGGTTGTGAATCTCTCTCGCAGTATCGAGTTTTATGTGGCTCTACCCGGCTTTAGATTGGCTGCCCGCTGGGAGACGGGAGCTTATCTTTCCCTCGGTGACCTCTGGCTTTGTCTGTCTCTCGATGAGAGTCGCGTGGCGGAAAAACAGCCTGATTACACCCACTATGCGTTTTCGGTGGGGCAGGACGATTTTGAAGAAGTCACCGTTTACTTACGGCTTCGTAACGTTATTGAGCGATTTGCGCCACTACCTCGCCGATTTCAACCCAATAACCGAGCAGCAAAGGTCAACGAAGGGCCGAGAAACCACTCAATGTGGTGAGTAGGTTCTCCGGTGGTGGTCGTGTCTGAGTTCAGGCGAGCTGAAAATCCGACTTTTTCAACACAATCGGCCAGGAACGGTCACTGGGATCAAGCTGAAACAACCAAAATCTACTTCCCTTCAAGCTTTCGTTTCAGTCGCCTGAGATCACTATTGACGATCAGCTTATGGGCTAGACCTACCGGCAACATGTAGATGCGCCCAAAGACGTTATGCGTTACGACAGATGATGTGATCGTGAACACACGATCTGTTATCGAAAGGCAAATCATGACATCCAAGTGCCGGTCACGTTCGGTCAGAACCAGCATGTCGGGGGCACTATGCTCCACCAGAAAGAAATCCAGCTGTTCGCCAGCGTTTACTGTCTCTCGCCTAACGCCGGAGAACCCGCCGATCCGCTTCACGCCGAATAACGAGGAAATCGCGTCCCTGGTTCGGAACGCTAGCCGCATGAACAGTCCCGGTTCGGCTGTCATGATGTTCCAAGCGTCAAGAGTGGTGATTTCAACCGGGAGCGGAGCCGACCTGCTGTCATAGTAATCAAGATCGGACAGTGCACGCAGAGTGTGAGCAGGTGATGTGGTAGCCAAAAGTTATCCCTTTTCAGTGGCCCGACTGCCATTCCCGATAAAATCGGAAGCTGATCATCATGTAGCCATGCTACGCCATAATTATCTCCAAATATCCCTTAACTGTTCGCTGGGTGAATACCTACCGGCTACAGGCCAGTATGGGTCGTTTACAACCCCTGCCCACAGGCGGAAATCGGCCAGGAGCAGTCATTCGACACTCCTCGTGCCAACGTTTGAATTGGCCCGTTTAGTTACCTGGCCACCTCAAAAAATGACCGGCACTTTCCAAGGCAGCTGCCTCTGCGGCGCCGTCAGGTACGAAATCAAATCACGCCCCAAAGCGCTTTCACATTGCCATTGCAACCAATGCCGTAAAAGTCATGGGGCAGCGTTTGCCAGCTATGGCAGCGTGCTGCGAACTGACCTGCATATCATCCAGGGCGCGGAGTGCATCACGACTTACCGCTCTTGCGAATCAGTGCTTCGTCAGTTCTGCGGCCAGTGCGGGTCGTCGCTGTTCTGGTCGCAAAGCCGGGGTGGATACGCAGACTGGATATCTATAGCGCTGGGTTCGCTAGACACAACCTTTACTACCGACAAGCAGCAACATGTAGAAGTGACGTCCAAGGCGCCCTGGTATGAAGTACAGGATCAGTGGCCACAGTCTCGATGACAGCTTCGGGTCAACCGCTACCAGTCCTCGACAAAGCGCAAGCGCTCAACGGTCAACCCAAACCTGCGACAATGCTGCCTCTTCGGGCTTCGTAACTTGCATGGCAATCGTTCAGGTATTTGAATAACAAATTCGCGGGGGAGCAGCCACATTGGAATTGAGACAACTGCGCTATTTCGTAAAAATCATCGAGCTTGGCAGCCTGGGGCGTGCGGCACTTGAACTGGACGTTGGTGTGTCAGCCCTCAGTCAGCAAATCTCCAAGCTGGAAAGCGAACTGTGCACCCGCCTCCTGAATCGAACCTCTACCGGCGTGACGCCCACTAGCGCCGGACTTGCGTTTTTACACCATGCCCAATTGACGCTACGCCAGGCGGAAAACGCAATCATGGCCGCCCATCGCGGGCGAATGAGCGGTTATGTCAGCGTCGGCTTACCACCGACTACCGCGACGGTGCTTGCGTTGCCGTTGATCAACGCAATGCGTGCGCGTTATCCGGACATACAACTGCATTTGGTGGAAATGCTTTCCGGCCACTTGGCGGCGCAGCTCAACGCACGGCAAATTGACCTGGCCATCCTGTTCCAGCTCGAAGGGGGTAAACGCTGGAGCGTGACTCCGCTGCTGGATGAAAAGCTGTTTGTCATTGCCTCGCCCAGCCTGCCTCAAGCGCCTTCTGGTGACAGCGTGCAGTTAGCCGACCTTGGCGGCCTGCCGCTGGTGATGCCCAGCGCACAACATGGATTGCGCTCGGCATTGATGAGCGCGTTCGAGCGGGTCGGGCTAACACCCAATGTCATTATGGAAGTCGACGGTCTCGCTGTTTTGATGAACGCCGTTCGGGCCGGTCATGCGGCAACGATACAACCGGGGGCGGCCGCTGCATTGAAAGACGGGTCCGGGCTTTCACTGATCAGGATTGCCGATCCCCATGTGGGCCGGCGTAATCTTCTGGCGACGCTGGCTGACGACGAACTCTCTCCGGCGGCGCTGGCAACGCGGTTGGTCATCGTCGATGTGGCGCGACAGTTGGTCGTCGACAGACAGTGGCCTGGAGCTACGTGGATAGAAGGGGTAGACGCGTAATCCTCCTTCACCCCGGACACATAAGTCTCTCATGACGACAAAGCCTTTAGAAAAACTAAACACCCCGCGTCAAAAGCAGCCTTTCGGCCACTCCTTCCCCACCCTATCGTTCTCCCCACTCGCAAGGAGCACTTCGTTCCCGCTTCCTTGCAAATCGAGGAGCGATAATGATCGATGTCTTAATCATAGGGGGTGGCAACGCTGCCTTGTGCGCCGCTCTGATGGCGCGAGAAGCGGGCGCCAGCGTGGTGCTGCTGGAAGCCTCTGCGAAAATCTGGCGCGGTGGCAACTCCCAACACACCCGTAACCTGCGGTGCATGCACGACGAACCGCAGGACGTGCTGATCGATGCCTATCCGGAGGAGGAATACTGGCAAGACCTGTTGAAGGTCACCGGTGGCCTCACGGATGAAAAGCTTGCACGCATTGCAATTCGGGCATCGTCTTCTTGCCGCGATTGGATGCGTTCACACGGCGTGCATTTTCAGCCACCGCTGTCCGGCGCGCTGCACGTGGCGCGGACCAATGCATTTTTTATGGGAGGCGGCAAAGCGCTGGTCAATGCGTATTACCGCAGCGCCGAGCACTTGGGTGTAAAAGTTCGCTACAACACGCAAGTGACCGACATCGAATTGGATGAGGGAAAATTCGTCGCCGCCCACGTGGGCGAACATGAGGTCGATGGTCAGCGTGTCGCCGCAGAACGCATTGAAGCCCGGGCCTGCGTGTTGGCGGCCGGCGGCTTCGAATCCAACCGTGAATGGCTGCGCGAAGCCTGGGGTCAGAACGAACGCGGTGAATGGCCATCGGACAATTTCCTGATCCGGGGCACTCGATTCAACACCGGTATTTTGCTACGGCGCATGCTGGACCTTGGCGCAGATGTGATTGGCGATCCGACGCAAGCACACATGGTCGCGATTGATGCCCGCGCGCCACTCTACGACGGCGGCATCTGCACCCGAATCGACTGCGTATCTCTGGGTGTAGTGGTCAATCGTGATGGCGAACGCTTCTACGACGAAGGTGAGGATTTCTGGCCAAAACGTTATGCGATCTGGGGGCGTCTGGTGGCCGGACAACCCGGTCAGCAGGCGTATTCGATCATCGATCAACAAGCCATCGGCTGCTTCATGCCGCCGGTCTTTCCCGGAACCACCGCCAATACTCTGCAAGACCTTGCCCGCCAGTTGAAGCTGCCTCAAGAAAAATTCGTCAAGACTGTCGAGGACTACAACAGCGCCTGCCGCGTTGGCACGTTCGATCACACGGCGTTGGACGACTGCCACACCCAAGGACTGGTGCCAGCAAAAACCCATTGGGCGCGACCATTGGTGAAACCACCTTTCTACGCCTACCCGCTTAAACCGGGTGTCACGTTCACCTACCTCGGCCTCGCCACCGACGAAACCGCTGCCGTGCATTTCAATGGCAAAGCGAGCCCCAACCTGTTCGTCGCGGGAGAGATGATGGCCGGCAATGTTCTGGGCAAGGGCTACACCGCCGGCATCGGCATGGCCATCGGTACCGCGTTTGGCCGCATCGCCGGTGTGCAGGCGGCCGCTTCTGTGGGCTTTGGCGTCTCATCTGCAAACACGGAGTCTCGACATGCAACTGTTTGATCCCCAAGCGTCGGGCGGGTTAATCCCCGTGTTGAATCTTGACGAAAGTGAAGTCCAGCGGCAGATGACCATCTGCAATGCCTGCCGTTATTGCGAAGGCTTTTGCGCGGTATTTCCGGCGATGACCCGGCGTCTGGAATTCACTCAGGCCGACATCCACTACCTGGCGAACTTGTGCCATAACTGCGGCGCGTGCTTGCACGCCTGTCAGTACGCCGCCCCACACGAATTCGACGTCAACATACCCAAAGCCATGGCCAAAGTGCGCCTGGATACTTACGCCGAATACGCCTGGCCGCAAGTGATGGGCAAGTTGTATCAGCGCAACGGCCTGACCCTGGCGCTGGCTTCCGGTGGGGGACTGGCCTTGTTTTTATGCCTGACCCTGATGCTCATGGGCAACCTGTTTACGGCCATTCCCGGGGGCAACTTCTACAAGATTTTCCCGCATAACACCCTGGCGCTGATGTTCGGTTCGGTGTTCGGCTTTGCGGTACTTGCCCTGACCATGGGTGTACGGCGCTTCTGGCGCAACGTTTCACCGGTCGCAGCGCCACTGCCGTTGAAAACGTCCGCTGCATTGGAGGCTACGGCCAACGTCGCGAAGCTCAAATACCTGGACGGCGGCCATGGCGAAGGCTGCAACAACGCCGACGATCAATTCACCTTGTGGCGACGCCGATTCCACCACCTCACCTTCTACGGCTTCATGCTGTGCTTCGCCGCTACCGGTGTCGCCACGCTCTTTCACTACTTGCTGAAGTGGTCGGCGCCTTATCCGATCTTCAGCTTGCCGGTGATGTTGGGTATTGCCGGTGGCATCGGCCTGCTGATCGGCCCGGCGGGTCTTCTTTGGCTGAACCTGCGTCGCAACCCTGCGCACGGCGATGAGAACCAAAAACCCATGGATCGCGGCTTCATCGCGCTGCTGTTTCTGGTCAGCGCAAGCGGCCTGGCGCTACTGGCTTTCCGTGAAACCAGCGCCTTGGGCTTGATGCTGGCTATCCATCTCGGCCTGGTCATGGCGTTTTTCTTGACCATGCCCTACAGCAAATTCGCCCATGGAATATTCCGCAGCGCAGCGCTGCTCAAACACGCCATCGAGAAGCGTCAACCCAACCCGATCAACGCCGGCAGCGACTGACGGTTAAAACACTCATTCCAAAAACAATAGTGAGCATAACGGTAGCCATGATGAAAACGACAACGGCAACAACCCGAGCCAAGGGGTCAAAATTGGGCGCCATTTTGCGGGTCACCAGCGGTAACTTTCTCGAGCAGTTCGACTTCTTTCTGTTCGGGTTCTACGCGACCTACATTTCCCAGACCTTCTTTCCAGCCACCAGCGAGTTTGCCTCGCTGATGATGACCTTCGCGGTATTCGGCTCCGGATTCCTGATGCGTCCGTTAGGCGCCATTGTGCTGGGGGCGTACATCGACAAGGTGGGCCGTCGCAAAGGGCTGATCGTGACGCTGTCGATCATGGCCGCCGGTACCGTATTGATCGCTCTGGTGCCGGGCTATGCCGCCATCGGCGTGGCGGCACCGATTCTAGTGTTGTTGGGCAGGCTGCTACAGGGCTTCTCCGCCGGCGCGGAAATGGGCGGTGTTTCCGTGTATCTGTCGGAAATTTCCACCCCCGGTCACACCGGTTTCTACACCAGTTGGCAATCGGCCAGCCAACAGGTGGCGATCGTCGTCGCGGCCGCGTTGGGCTACACGATCAATGCCACGATGCAAGCCGCTGAAATCGCCGATTGGGGCTGGCGTATTCCGTTCTTCATTGGCTGTGTGATCATCCCGTTCATTTTCATTATTCGCCGCTCACTGGAAGAAACCGCTGCCTTCACTGCTCGCAGCCATCGTCCAACAACTCGCGAAGTTTTTCGCTCGATGCGTGACAACTGGCGCACCGTACTGGCGGGCGGCTTGCTGGCGTCCATGACCACCACCACGTTCTACCTGATTACGGTCTACACACCGACGTTTGGCAGGACAGTACTGAACCTGAGCACCACCGACAGCCTGGTGGTCACACTGCTGGTCGGCATCAGCAACTTTATCTGGCTGCCTATCGGCGGCGCCCTCTCCGACCGCATTGGCCGTCGGCCACTGTTGCTGGCGATATCGTTGCTGTGCATCTTCACCGCCTATCCCGCCATGCACTGGCTGGCAGCGGCGGCGAGCTTCGAACGACTGCTCGCTGTGCTGCTGTACTTCTCATTCTTCTTTGGGATTTACAACGGCGCCATGGTCGCGGCACTGACCGAAGTCATGCCACAGAACGTGCGGGTAGTCGGGTTTTCACTGGCCTTCAGTTTGGCCACCGCGGTGTTTGGCGGTTTTACCCCGGCAATCTCGACGCTGCTTGTCCAGGCCACGGGCGACAAGGCATCACCTGCCTACTGGCTGATGTTCGCGGCGGTGTGCGGGTTCACGGCGACGACGATTCTGTATCGTCGACAAAAAACTTTGGCGGTCAACACCGTTTAGTTCCTCGATCGCCGACGCTTACCACGTGTCGATCCACGGCGATTTCTGCCCGTCGCGAAGGGCAGAAATCGGCCAGAAGTGCACACTCGCAAACTCAACCGTGCACCAGGTAGGCCCCTGACGGAACCCGATATCGCAGTTTCTTGCATTTGCCGGGTGCGGGCTGATGCCCCGGCGGGCGATCAGGAAACCAAATTCGGCATTTGCCCGGAGGCGGCATATGGCCGCGGGGAATCTCAACCTCAGCATACGCCCGCTCTGGCTCGACATTAGCCATTTGCAATTTTCCTTCGGGCCCGGCTCTGCCATCCGTCGGTGCTTCCCCAACCCGATCTGTCTCTGCGACAGTGAAGTTGCCAGCGTCGTGCCCAGTGACCGGAGTGGATTGTTCAGCAACGGCCTTTTCTGCTTCGCGGCGCCTTTGGGTATCCTCTTCCAGCCCCTTCTGTACTGCGACCAGATCCTCTTTGGCATTGGGTGGGCTACCCGAAGACTGGGCCTGTTGCGCCGCCTGGATCAATTGGAAGTTGCGGTTGCGCAACTCGACGTTGCGACCGACCCGCATGTTCGAGCGAGCCGCCAGGGTTTCAGCCTGTTGGTACTGCCCCTGCTGAAGACGCAACACACCGAGGTAATGCAGCGTCGCGGGATTGTTCGGCTGGATATGCAGAGCACGCTCCAACGTGGCGGCGGCCTGGTCCAACTGGCCATTTTCATACTGCCGCGAGGCTGTTTCGATCAGGGTGGTCGATGCGCTGTTACTTTGCGCGGGCGCTCTTCGCTCGGCAGCAACCGAACAAAGCGACGCGACGGCGCAGAACGCCAGGATGAGACCTGGCAGAAAACGCTTGGTTGGCATCAGTGGCGGACGCTGGCATGCCAGCGAAGGTGGCCTTGAATTGTCCATCTATCTTTCGGGCCTCTTCGCTGGCAAGCCAGCTCCTACAGTAAAACAGACCATAGCGCTGTTCGGCATTTGCGATACAGGGCCGCTATTGACCTGGCCAATACCCTGAAGTTCCTGCCGCAACGGCCGCCGCAACCAGTATCATTTTTTACCACCCCAACATCTAAGCATGATCTGTTGCTGCACTTCACGCTGGGCAGAAAACGGCCAGAAGCAGACCTGAAAAACCTTTGACGTGCGTGGATGCCATCTGAATTCGGCACACTCGCCCGTGCGCGGGTCCTGGCCGCGCTCGGGGTGTCATCACAGACTATTCTTGATCTGGGTAACCGACCGGTCGCACCGAAGGAGGTCAGTCGTTTATGCACTGTGTCCTTTTCGAAATCCGCCGCGGTTCGATCGGATGCAGGAAGGCAAATCGATCCGCGCGGCCATGGAGTTCCGACGAACTACCGGTCTGGGGCACGGCCCCAGGCACTTTTGTCTGACACCCTGAAACGGAGACGCCAGCATGAGCACCTTGCAACTTCACCCTGCATTGGACAATGGCATACAACCCGCCGCCGCGAATTTCACAGGTGGCACCCTGCAATGCCTGTGTGCGACCGACAAGGTCGAGGTCAGGATCGACGCACAAACGCTGCATAACCACGCGTGCGGCTGCAGCAAATGCTGGAAACCACAAAACGCGATATTCGCCGTCATCGCCGTGGTGCCTCGAGATAAGGTCAGCGTCATTGCCCACGGCGAAAAACTGGCGATTGTCGACGAATCCGCCACCATCCAGCGCCACGCCTGCAAGCAGTGTCACGCCCATCTCTTTGGGCGCATCGAGAACAAGGACCATGCGTTTTATGGCCTGGACTTCGTCCACACCGAGCTTTCGCCACAGCGCGGATGGGCCGCGCCGGGATTCGCGGCGTTCGTGTCCTCCATCATCGAAACCGGCACACCTCCAGCGCAAATGAAGGCTATCCGCGAGCGCTTGCGCTCGATCGGCCTGGAACCCTATGACTGCCTGTCCCCGGACTTGATGGACGCACTGGCGACTCATGTCGCCAAACAGAAAGGCCTGCTCCCCGCCGCCTGATTGATCGGTTGCCGCGGTTTCTTTTCCGGACCGCGGCTCCGATTCACCTTTGATGTTGTGCGTCCCACATAAGAGACGGTTAAATCCCGAACCTTTCGAAGTGGTCATGGTGCTGCTGGGCCGGTCTCTATTCGACGAGGCAACGCAGGACATCTGTTCGTTCAAGGCGTTACGGCGCTTATTGCGCGAAACACAACTGAGCGTGATCACTGTCGCCAATGAAGTCGGCTACTCCAACCCCAGCCACTTCGCCCCTGTATTTCGCAAGCACACCGGCCTTTCCCCAAGCGACTACCGGCGCCAGCGTCAGGGCTCTGCCGGCCGCAGATAGGGCTCGATAAAGCCGCAGCCAAGGATCTCGTTCAGGCGTTGCGCATCGTTCATTCGGCGAAACAGTCCAATAGTCTTCCACGGCGCATGACCATCGACATTGGGCGCTCCCAATCCGGCCAACAGGTCGGCGATCAGTATTGATCGGGTCTCGAAAGAGATGCGTGTCAGCCCGGTGCTATTGCCGACGCCAGCATGGGCATGAGCCCCGGAAAAGGCGATCAGGCTCCCCGGAGCGATATCGACGGCAATCCCCTCCTGCGGGCCRATCGCTTCCAGCAGATGCGCAATGGCTTCGTCGGCATCCACGGCATTGCGGCCGTCTCGATGGGATCRCTGCAAAATGGCGCGCATATCGAAATCTGCGCTCGAATTACCCAGCGGTCGCTGCCAGAGGCCTGGATACAAGGCGATGGTACGCCCTGCCGAGATGGGATAGATGGGCGCCCACCAGTTGGTCTGCGCATAGATATTCGACCCCCAGGTATCGCGGTGAAACGCGATGGTGGCCGTCGTGCGGGCACGCGGCGTCGACTGCCCTGGCTCGCAATGCGGCTGAAAACGCAAATGCAGGCGATCGCACGCCAGGGTATCGGGGGCGATGCCAAGGCTTTGCACGACGTCCTGCCAGCGCTGCTGGACCTCAGCCGAGCCTGCGAAGTCGTTCTGGATTTTCGCAAAACGCTCAGTCTGCTCAGGGTGGCTCAAATGGCGATGGATCTGTTGCGGCGACCAGGGATGCAGCGCGTCTTCGAGGAACGCACGCGTATATTCCACCAGCGCCGTCATGGGCTGCAGGTCAGTGAAGCGAATGATCTCGCCAGCATAGATACGGTCATGCAATTGGCGAGCGGTGCTCGGTATGGCAAGCGAGCTGTACATGACTGGAAGTCCCCTGAAGGTGCGCCCCTGACTTTAGATCCACGCCGATTGTGGCGAAAGTGGCAGGTGGGGCGAAAAAGCGCGGATCAGGCCCTGGGGACATGAGCAACAGGCGGCTGAAGAAACGGGTAGCGTCCCCGAATCCGGCGTCGTGTAACAGTTTTTGAACCGCCGCCTCAGAATGTGGAGGGTCAGCGCCTTGAAGGATTTCCCCCCGCTTGACCTTCACTTCATCCGGGCTGGCTCCATGCTGCCGCCACCGTTGCCCCTCAAGCAGCAAGCAATATCTGCCGGTGACTGTAGGCAGAAGACGGCCAATAGCTACCCATGCAAAAGACTTCCACCTTAAGTGGATATCCGTATTCAGATCGTTTAACTGTTGGTTGTAGGTATTGTCACGCGATGCGAAGCAGATCTAATACGAAATGCGTCAGTCAGCAGGGCAAACCATAATCGATACCTGCTGACCGAGCTTTAATTGACTGACTCCGTATTGAACGCTGGATACAACGTGGAACTCAGTGCCCCAGTATTTTCGACAGGAAGAGCTTTGCTCGCTCCGAAGACGTCCCGTTAAAGAATGCTTCAGAGGATGTGTCATCAATGATCATCCCCTCCTCCATGAAAACCACCCGATCTGCCACGCGCCGAGCAAAGCCCATCTCATGGGTGACCACCATCATTGTCATGCCGTCCTTGGCCAGCGACACCATCACGTCCAACACCTCGTTGATCATCTCTGGGTCCAGTGCCGAGGTTGGCTCATCGAAGAGCATGATGACCGGATCCATCGACAACGCCCGGGCGATGGCAACACGCTGCTGCTGACCACCAGAGAGTTGCGCAGGATACTTGTGGGCATGTGCGCTGAGGCCCACACGTTCAAGCAATGCCAGAGCTTTGGCTTTCGCATCGTTTGTCGGACGATGGAGTACCTTCGTTTGTGGCAACGTGAGGTTCTCGATGATCGACATATGGGGGAAAAGTTCGAAATGCTGAAACACCATGCCCACTTGCTGGCGCAACTTTGGCAGGTCAGTTTTTGCGCTGCCGATTGACTGCCCATTCACCAGGATTTCGCCTTTCTGAAAAGACTCCAGGCCGTTGACCGTCTTGATCAATGTCGACTTGCCTGAACCTGAAGGTCCGCACACCACCACAATTTCGCCTTTACTGACGTGCGTCGAGCAGTCTTTGAGGACTTGCAAATTTCCGTACCATTTATTGATTCCGCGCATTCTGATGCAGTGGGGCTGAACATCTGCAGCGAAGCGTGAAACCAATGACACCGCGGCGTTGGTCTGAATCATTTGTCGAAATACCCCGCGCGAATAGAGGCGCCGATCAGATTGACAATCAAGCGTCCCGCCGTCACGCAGGTGAGGTTGCTTGCGTTGTCTTTACCCGGCTGGATTTCAACGATATCCATACCCACTACCCGTCCTTTTTTCACCAATCCGTGAATGAGCTTGCGTGCCTGTAAAAAAGTCACGCCACCCGGGGCCGGACCATCGACAGCGGGCATGATGGTCGGATCGAGACCGTCGGCATCAATGGTCAGGTAGTAGTTTCCACCATCGGGAATACGCGAAAGCACCGCGTCCATGCCGATCTCATGCAACTCATAGGCGCTGATCAACTCCGCACCATACTCGCGCGCAACCTCCAGATCCTCGGGGCGTGCGCTGCCTTGGGCGCGCAGTCCGATCTGGAAGATCCGGCCGACATGGGCCATTTCGGAGGCACGACGTATCGGGCTGGACAACCCCTCCCGGATCCCGTTCACGTCGTCGCGCCAGTCAAGGTGCGCATCGATATGGATGATGGTGATCGGGTCGAGACTGTCGTAGGCCCGTAAAACCGGCGTAGTAATTCCGTGGTCACCGCMAAGAATGACCGGCAGCGCTCCGGCTTTGAGAAGCTGGCGTACGGCCTGCTCGGCACGTTCATAGTGCTCACCTGGTTTGGCGACATCGGGCAACACATCACCACAGTCGATGAATCGGATATCGCTACGACCTTGCAGCAGCGGGCCATCGATATCGAAATCGTAATGCCGCGGATCACGCACCATACGGTCGGTGAGCTGACGAATTGCCAGCGGCGCATTGGTCTGGTCGTTGGTGTATGAGCGCGGGCCATAAGGCGAACCGAAAGGCATGCCAAGCACCGCAATATCCGCCTGTTGAAGGTTTTCCAGATCGGTCATCAGTTCTGAATAAAGCAGGGTTTGATGGCTGGTACGTGGAGCGACGGTAAGATTCTTCATAAAAAACTCCTGAGTGATGGGATTTTCTAGCGATGCCGCCAGTGTCTTTCGCGGGCTTCCAGAGTTTGTCCAAGTGCATCGAGAACAATGCTCGACAGCCAATAGAGCAATGCAGCGGTGCCAAGCACTTCGAGGTAAGCGAAGGTGTCAGCGGTCATCAGATTGCTCTGATAGGTGAGCTCAGGAAGACTGGTTACCGAGAAGATCGCTGTGTCCTTGAACATCATGATGATCAGGCTGGTAGTAGGCGGGATCAGGTAGCCAAAGCTTTGCGGCACGACTACGTAGCGTTGAACCTGCCAGACGGAAAACCCCAGTGACCGAGCTGCGCGCGCCTGGCCGGCAGGTACGCTCTTCAAGGCGGCGCGCAGAATTTCACTGAAATACCCGGCCGTATAGAACGCAGTGGCACCAATGGCGATCGCAAAGGAAGAGGCTTGCACTCCCAGCTGCGGCAGACCGAAAAACAGCAGGTACACCACGATCAGGAACGGTACATTTCGTACAAGTTCGACATAACAACGGGCAAACAATCTTGGCAGCCAATGCTCGGCATCGGCCATGTAAGCGAACAGAGTTCCGATCAATATCCCCAGCGGAATGCCTATGGCACTGACCGTCGCGGTAACTTTCAGTCCCTGCAGCAACGCGGGGATTGCGTGATTGACCACCTCAAGATCAATGGGCATTTGGCATCACCTTGGCAAGGCGGCGCTCGATGAGTCGCGAGATCGACGAAGCGCACAGCAGAATAAGGAAGTAAACGACCGCTGTTGCGCTGAACACTTGCAGCGGCAGATCGCTTTGCAGCGTCGCGTTACGAGCCACGGTAGCGAGCTCACTGACGGCAATGATCGACAGCAGTGATGAGGCTTTGAGCAGTACGGTGTACTCGTTGGTCAGCGGAGGAATGGAGCGATGGAACATCTGCGGCAACAGCACGTAACGCCACTTCTGATGAGCTCGCATCCCCAGTGCCTGGGCTGCTGCCACCTGACCTCGAGGAATCGAAGTCAAAGCACCCCGCAGGATTTCACTGATGTAGGCCGCCGTATTGAAAGACAGGGCCAGGATCCCCGCCTCCAGTGGTGTCAGCGAAATACCGATCAGGCCCGGCACAACGAAATACGCGATAAGCAATTGAATCAGCAACGGTGTGCCGCGGATGGCACTGACGTAGACCATCACCGCGTATCGGCCAATCGGTCCCGCCGCGACTCTCAGGAGAAGCAAAAGCACGCCCAATCCGAGCCCTACGAGAAAAGCCAGACTGCTTGCGATAAATGTTGTTGCCGCGCCTTGTAGCAAACCATCGAAAAACGGACCCAGCGCGGTGTGCGCACTCAACCAGCTAATCATTACCTGGCCCTCCACTTAGAGGGCCGCGTCAGGGAGATACCCTGAAGTCGGTAATGTCAGCGTTTCGCCGAACCATTTTTTCTGTAGCTCGGCCAACTTGCCCGTAGTACGCATTTCATCAAGCGTTTCGTTGATAAAGGTGCGTACTTCCGGATTTTTAGCATTGACTACCCAAGCTAACAGCTTGGCATTGCCGACTTCGCCAACCGTTTTATAAACGTCCGGCTGACGGCGCATTTGCACAGCCAATACGTTACTGGGTAGAACACCTACATCAATCGAGCCATTGGCAATCGCCAGGCCGACGTCGGGATAGCCCTGGAATAGTTTGAGGTCAGCGTAGCCCTGCCCTTTGCTGGCTTTTAGTTCTCGCTCGTATTCCTGCAGTGCTTGTTGGGCTGAAGAACCCATCTGGGTTCCCACCACTTTGCCTGCTACATCTTCAGGCTTGCTGATGGTTGTGTTGTCTGCCTTGACTACGAACAGCGAGCGGACGATACCGATGGGCTGGCTGAAAGCGAACCGTTTGGCACGTTCAGGTGTGATCCCGACGGAAGTGGCCACGAAATCAAATTTGTTGCTCATCAAACCGGGAAGCAAACCGTTGAACGGCAAGTTCAACTGCTCCAGCTCGACGCCGAGTTTTGCGGCCATTTGTTCCAGAATATCGTGGCCGTAACCCACAACCTTACCGTTTTCAACGAATTCATAAGGTTCGTAAGCGGCTTCGGTACCCACTGTCAGCTTGCCACGCTGCTTGATGTCGGCAAGCGTGCTTGCCTGGGCTGATGCGAAGGTGGAAGTACAGATAACCAGCGAGGTTAAGAGCACGGTTTTCACGATGCTTCGGCGACTGTGTGTAGTCATGATGCAGTTCCCCCATTTCTTGGAGTGTTGTATTTGTGAAGGTTGCTGGAACCAAATTAGCCAGTGCGAAAGCGCAAGTAAAATCACTTTATTAGCGATATGGTCTTGGAATCTGATACCTTTTATCCATGAACCGATTCGACCTGACCGAGCGTGACTTGCGCTCTCTCCGTATTTTTTGTGCCGCCGCTGAAGCCGGGGGATTTGCTGCGGCTGAACGCCGGCTGAATATGACCAAAGCCTCGATCAGCAGGCATATCAAGGAGGTTGAGGAACGCCTGGGTGTGCGTCTGTGCGAGCGAGGTCCGGCAGGTTTCAAGCTGAGCGCGGCCGGGAGAGTGGCGCTTGAGTTAACGACGAATGCACTTAACTCTCTTGAGCGAATCAAGCCAGAAATTGATGCGGTACGTGCCGTGATATCCGGCACCGTCTCGATTGGAACGGTCGAGCATATGCTCGCTGATCCGAATTGCCGGTTAGCCGAAGCGCTGAAAGAACTGAGACGAAGGGCTCCTAACGTTCAGGCAGAAGTGGCCGTGATGACCTTTGCCAACTTGAACCAGGCACTGCGCGAGCGACGGGTGCAGGTGGCCATTCGTGGGATGTACAAAAAAGAGCGAGCCTTTCATTACCAAAAGCTGTTCGTCGAAGACCATCGCGTGTATGTAGCAAATCAAGCGTCGGGCGAGAAGCATCTCCGACCTCAACTGGTTTATCGACCGCATCCCTTCGTCGAAGAAACGCTGGCTACACATGGTTTTGAACGAGGGCCCGAAGCCGCGGGGCTGGAAGCAATCGCGATGCTCGTTGAGGGCGGTGGTTATGCCGGGTTACTACCGGAGCACTATGTCGAACTCATTGCCCCGCGCTTTGAATTGCGGGAGTTACCGGACAGCCCCGTGTTCCATAACACCATCTGCGCAATAACCGAGGCTTCTCGCCCCTTGTCACGAAGCGCAGAGCTTTTTCTCGAGATTCTTGAGGAATTGCATACAAGCGACGCCTCCATCTCGAATCGAAATAGCGCCAGATAGAAAAAATTGTTCCAGCAGCATGAATCGTCCCGGGTTTCGTAGATACCGGGGGGAGTGAGGAGAAAAACACCCCGTACAGTCCCCATCGCGGATTTACCCGCGATGGGGACTGCAACCGCGTAGCGACGTGCGGCCAGCAGCAAAAGCATCACGTCGTCAGGATAAAGTCCGTCTGATCGATGCCTGCACTGTTAACACCGACGAGGCGAATAGAGTCCACTCCGATCCCGATCACCGTGTCCGCCCCGTCAGCCGCAATGCTCACGCTGGTAGCGAACGTCTCGCTGCTGATCCCCAGCCCCGCGATATTGAGCAAGTCCTGCCCTCCGGCCGGATTGACGTCGAAACCCTGGATCGAGTCGTTGCCGAAGCCTGCGGCAGCAAACGCGAAGGTATCGTTGCCGAGGCCGCCGTTGAGCGTGTCGTCGCCCAGCCCGCCGAAGAACAGATCATCACCCGCACCGCCGACCAGAATGTCGTTGGCCTGGCCACCCAGCATCGTGTGGTTCGCCGCCGCGGCATCGTAGGCCAGCTCACTGCCGCCGCCCTCGGCGTTCGCCTGCAAACCCGCCGCCGCGTATTGGCCATTCAGCGCGACCTGCGCCACATGTGTGCCGTCGCTCACGCTCAGCATCCCGCCGGTGCCTGTGTCATTCGCGGCATAGGTGAGCTGTGTGTTGGCGCCGAATGCGACATCGCCAAAGTCCAGGGTGTCACCCGTGGCAAAACCGCTGACGCTGCCGCTGAACGCCGTCGACACATCGAGCTTGAGCGTGCCTGCCGCGCCGCTGTCGAACGTCACATGCTGATCGGAGGCAGCAGCGAATTGCAGAATCGCCGAACCGCTGATAGTCGCGCTTCCCGCACCTGCGACATCTCCGTGGATGATGATATTGCCATCGTTCGCCCACAGGCTACCGCTGTTGACGAGCCCACTATCAATCACCAATCCACCGCTGCCGGTGGCTTCCAGTACGCCAGTGTTGGTGACGGCGCTGCTACCGGTATCGACCACCAGCGCATTGACGCCGCTGGCAAGGATCAGGCCCGAGTTGACCAGCATCATTTGCCCCGCGCCCAAATGGCCGGCACCCGAGATGGTGTTGTCGGCATTGGTGAGCAGCGTGTCCGCGCTGCCTCCAAAGATCACGTTCTGCGCGCTGTCGGACAGAACCACTTGCCCGCCACCGGTCAACGTCGCGCCACGGAACAGAATCTCGAGATCGGTTCCGCTGCCGGTGGAGCCGAGCGCTATGGTGCCGCTGTTGTCGATGCTGCCACCGAACGGCATGATCGCGCCGTCAGCAATGGTGATGGTGCCCGTATTGGTCGTGACCGGGTCCACATCGAACAGCAGGTTGGCCCCGCTCAACGCCGCCGCATCCACGCCGTCGACCGTGATCGTCTGGTCGGCGCTGATGCTGAGCACGGCATTGCCGTTCGCGTCGTTGGCGATACTCACATCGGCAAAACCGTTGACGCCCGTGAAGCCGATCAAGTCGATCTTGTCTGCCGCCGCATCGAAGCTGTGAATGACGTTGTTGCCGATTGGCTGGGCGAACACGAACAGGTCGGCGCCGCTGGAGCCGGTCAGGTTGTCGTCCGCCGACAAGGCGAAGATCGGCGAGCCGGGGGCGTAGGCTTCGACGTTGTCGCGAATCACTTCGCTATCCACCGTGCCATCGACATTGGTCCAGGTCATCGTGACCGGCAAGACCATGGCACCCGTGAAATCTGCTGCTGTTGTGACCGTCAGCGTGTCCAGGCTGCTCTTGTCCACCGTCCAGGTGCCGTTGCCATTGTCGGTGCCCTGGTTCAGGGTCCAGTCTGTGGGAAGACCGGAAATGGTCACCGTCGCGACGTCCGCGCGAGTCACCGCATCGGCCAGGCCCACGTTAATCGGGCTGCCAGCAACACCTGCGGGACCGAGGGTATTGTCGTAGACAACGATGTCTGAGGCTGTGATGTTAGTGACCCCGGCCAACGTCGTAACAGTGTTCAGCGTTGCCACTTGTACCCGACTCGCCGTATTGCTCCAGTCTGTGTCAAACCAGATTTCGCCCTTGCTTGTCGTCGAGTTGAATACGATCACGTAGGTGTTGGTGGCACCGCCGCCAATGCCGGTTGTGATCTGTGACGTTGTCTGCGAACTCGCGTCGATTAGATCAATCTTGTTGTCGTCATTGTTATTGATGTTGCTGATGCTGTTGCGGGTTTGAAAGTCGGTGGAGAGAAGCGCTGTACCGGCCGAACTCCCAGCGGTTGTGAAGCCGACACCGCCCGTCACGGCCCCCCCCAGGAAGCCAATTTTGTCGGTGCTGTCCGTGTAGTCGGTGATCGTGTCCGTGCCACCGTTGGTGCGCAACCGGAATTGGTCAACCCCACCATTACCGGTCAGTGTATCGTTGCCCGCCTGGCCGTTGATGGTGTCGGCCCCGCTGCCGCCGCTGATGTTATCGACGCCGGATGAACCATTGATATTGAAGGCTTCGGTCTGGTTGCCAAGGTTGAGCGTCAGCCCGGAAGTCGTCAGCGTCACGTTTTCGATATTGGCGATCTGGGCGTTGCTGGCGCTGGTGAAGTTCGCGCTGACGTTGAGCGTATCGGTATTGGCTCCGCCGTCGAGCAGCGTGTCGTTCTGCGCACCGCTGATGATGTCGTTGCCACCTGCCGCACTGATGCTGTCTGCACCTGTCCCCCCGGTGATGGTGTCGGCACCCGAAGAACCGGTAATGGTGAAGCCTTCGGTCTGGTTGGCGAGGTTCAGGGTCGCAGCCGTTCCGATCAATACATTCTCGATACCCGTAATCTGCCCGTCGCTTGTGCTCGTGAAGAGGGTACCCGTACTCAGGGTGTCGGAACCGGTGCCGCCATCGAGCAGTGTGTCGTTGTCAGTGCCAAAGATTGTGTCATTCCCGCTGCCCGCGACGATCTGATCGGCACCCGAAGTGCCAAAGATGGTGAAGCTTTCGGTTTGAGCGTTCAGGATCAGCGTTCCTGAAGCTGTGGTTATCTGAACGTTTTCAATATTCGCGATCTGGCCGTCGCTCTCGTTGACAAAAACTCCACTGACGTTGAGGGTATCGGTTCCGGTGCCGCCGTCGAGCAGGCGGTCATTGGCCGAGCCGACGATCACGTCGTTGCCCGCGCCGCCAAAAATCCAGTCCGCACCGGCACCGCCGGACAGATTGTCCGTGCCACCGAAGCCATAGATCGCTGTGTCGGAGCTGCCCGCCGAGAAATTGTTGCCCGCGCTTGTGCCGAGATAGAGCTCCACTACGCTCGCCGAGACACTGCCATCTTTCACCTGCAAGGTACCCGACACCACGGAGCCCTGTTCCGCGGGGGACAGATTCGTGCTGGCGCCGCTGGTGATCGAGGGGTTGCCGAACGCTGCGGCAAACGGACTCTGCAGCGACAGCGTCGCATTGTCCGGGTCGGTCGCGACGAAGCTGATCGACGTCTCGGCTATGGTCAGGCCGGAAGTTGTCGGTGCGTCGTTGACTGCCGACACCGTGACGGTCGTTGTTGCGATATTACTGGCATGGTTGGCCGCTGCCCCATCATCCACCTGGAAGCTAATCGTGCGCGCCGTTGTTGAGGGGTTGTCGCTACTGTTGGAGTAGGTCACCGAGCGCAGCGCGGTCTGATACTGCGCCACCGTAGCGGCTCCGGTCAGTGTCAGCACGCCAGTGCCAGCGTTGTAGCTGCCGGTAATGCCGTTCTGGTTGGTGAACGCGAGTACGTCCTGACCCGTGGCGAAGTTGCTGGTGATCGATACCGTAGCGCCCGTCAGGTTGCTACTGTCGACATCGGTGATCGTTAGCGCCGAGTTGATCGTCGTCGCTGCCTGGTTTTCTGTGTATGACAGCGACCCACCAGCCGTCATTACCGGCGTGTCGTTGCTGCCGGCGATATGCACGGTGACCGAAGTGAGGGTGCCATCGGCACTGCTCACCGCGAAGGTGTCGGTGTAGGTGGTGCCGGCGGCGAACTCGTTGTGGGCGGAGTYGGCGACGTAGGTCCAGGCACCGCCGGTGCCGATGGAGAACTGGCCGTAGCTGCCGGCGGTGTTGGTTTGGGCGACGAAGGTTGCGGCGCTGTCGACGTCGCTGATGGTCAGGCTGCCCGCGGTGGTCAGCGCAGCATTGGTCTCGGTGAGGTTGGCGATGTCGGCGGACAGCACGGCCGCATCGTTGGTGCCGAGGATATGCACGGYGACCGAAGTGAGGGTGCCRTCGGCACTGCTCACCGCGAAGGTGTCGGTGTAGGTGGTGCCGGCGGCGAACTCGTTGTGGGCGGAGTTGGCGACGTAGGTCCAGGCACCGCCGGTGCCGATGGAGAACTGGCCGTAGCTGCCGGCGGTGTTGGTTTGCGCGACGAAGGCTGCGGCGCTGTCGACGTCGCTGATGGTCAGACTGCCAGCGGTGGTCAGCGCAGCATTGGTCTCGGTGAGGTTGGCGATGTCGGCGGACAGCACGGCCGCATCGTTGSTRCCGAGGATATGCACGGTGACCGAAGTGAGGGTGCCRTCGGCGCTGCTCACCGCGAAGGTGTCGGTGTAGGTGGTGCCGGCGRCGAACTCGTTGTGGGCGGAGTCGGCGACGTAGGTCCAGGCACCGCYGGTGCCGATGGAGAACTGGCCGTAGYTGCCGGCGGTRTTGGTTTGCGCCTGGAAACTTTCCGGGCTGTCGACGTCGCTGATGGTCAGGGTACCAGCGGTGGTCAGCGCAGCATTGGTCTCGGTGAGGTTGGCGATGTCGGCGGACAGCACGGCCGCATCGTTGCTACCGAGGATATGCACGGYGACCGAAGTGAGGGTGCCRTCGGCACTGCTCACCGCGAAGGTGTCGGTGTAGGTGGTGCCGGTGGCGAACTCGTTGTGGGCGGAGTCGGCGACGTAGGTCCAGGCACCGCCGGTGCCGATGGAGAACTGGCCGTAGCTGCCGGCGGTGTTGGTTTGCGCGACGAAGGTTGCGGCGCTGTCGACGTCGCTGATGGTCAGGCTGCCAGCGGTGGTCAGCGCAGCATTGGTCTCGGTGAGGTTGGCGATGTCGGCGGACAGCACGGCCGCATCGTTGGTGCCGAGGATATGCACGGTGACCGAAGTGAGGGTGCCATCGGCRCTGCTCACCGCGAAGGTGTCGGTGTAGGTGGTGCCGGCGRCGAACTCGTTGTGGGCGGAACTGGCGACGTAGGTCCAGGCACCGCCGGTGCCGATGGAGAACTGGCCGTAGCTGCCGGCGGTGTTGGTTTGGGCGACGAAGGTTGCGGCGCTGTCGACGTCGCTGATGGTCAGGCTGCCAGCGGTGGTCAGCGGAGCATTGGTTTCGCTCAGCGTAACGCTGGCCGAGGACAGCACGGCCGCATCGTTGGTGCCGAGGATATGCACGGTGACCGAAGTGAGGGTGCCATCGGCGCTGCTCACCGCGAAGGTGTCGGTGTAGGTGGTGCCGGCGACGAACTCGTTGTGGGCGGAGTCGGCGACGTAGGTCCAGGCACCGCYGGTGCCGATGGAGAACTGGCCGTAGTTGCCGGCGGTRTTGGTTTGCGCGACGTAGGTTGCGGCGCTGTCGACGTCGCTGATGGTCAGGGTACCGGCGGTGGTCAGCGCAGCATTGGTCTCGGTGAGGTTGGCGATGTCGGCGGACAGCACGGCSGCATCGTTGGTGCCGAGGATATGCACGGCGACCGAAGTGAGGGTGCCRTCGGCACTGCTCACCGCGAAGGTGTCGGTGTAGGTGGTGCCGGCGGCGAACTCGTTGTGGGCGGAACTGGCGACGTAGGTCCAGGCACCGCCGGTGCCGATGGAGAACTGGCCGTAGCTGCCGGCGGTGTTGGTTTGGGCGACGAAGGTTGCGGCGCTGTCGACGTC
>NZ_JBFULI010000050.1:0-41214 GCF_056400405.1 Pseudomonas sp. P5_B3
GATCCGTGGGTTGATCTGTTTTGCTGAAACCACCTGCCAAGGACGCTGCAAACCCCCTGTGGGAGCGAGCTTGCTCGCGATAGCGGAGTGTCAGTCGACATTTTCGGTGTCTGACACACAGCCATCGCGAGCAAGCTCGCTCCCACAGGGGGTTTGCAGCGTCCTTGGCAGGTGGTTTCAGCAAAACAGATCAACCCACGGATCCATGGCCTAAGCTTGTCCGCAGGCCCATGTTCATCGCACACCTCGATGGGCGAACGGCACCTATAAAAACAATGCAATCAGGAGATACCCATGTCCGCTTTGATCCGTCGTTTCAGTCGCTGCATGGCCGCTGGTTTGACCGCTGTCGTGCTGGTCGCCCCCGTCTTCGCGCTGGATACCGTGAAATTCATGGCCCCGGGTTCGGTGGGCGGTGGTTACGACCAGACCGCCAGGGTGCTGGGCAAGGCCATGGTCGAAGCCAATACCGCCAAGGCCGTGACCTTCGAGAACAAGGGCGGGGCGGGCGGGACCCTGGGGCTGGCGCAATTTGCCAACAGCACCAAGGGTGACCCGAACGCCTTGCTGGTGGTCGGCGCGATCATGGTCGCGGGCATCGAACAGAACAAACCGCAGATCAGCCTGAAGGATGTGACGCCGATTGCCCGGCTGTTTACCGAATACAACGTGATCGCCGTGCGCAAGGAGTCCGAATACAAGACCCTCGATGACCTGATCAAGGCCTTCAAGGCCAATCCGACGAGCATCACCTGGGGCGGCGGCTCCAAGGGCTCGGTGGATCACATCGGCATCGCCGAGCTGGCGGGCAAGCTGGACGTGCCGGTCAACAAGGTGAATTACGTGGCATTTGGTGGCGGTGGCGAGGTGGTTGCCCAGGCGCTGGGCGGCCAGCTCAAGGTGATCACCGGCGGTTACGCCGAGCTGGGCCAATACATCAAGACCGGTCAGTTCCGTGTCCTGGCCATCGGTGCGCCGGAGCGCGTTCCCGGCATTGAGGCACCGACCCTCAAGGAGAGCGGCTATGACGTGACGATCGGCAACTGGCGCGGCGTTTACGGTGCAGCGGGCCTCACCCCGCAGCAGCGTAAAGAGGTGATCGACGCGGTCGTGGCCGCCACCAACAGCAAGGTCTGGCAGGACAATATCCAGACCAACGCCTGGACGCCCAGCGTGCTGACCGGCGATGAGTTCGGTAAATTCGTCGAGGAAGAACACGTGAGGTTGCGCGCCATGCTGGTCAAGGTCGGGCTGATTTGAAATGGCCACACTACGTACAGTGGTGCCGACGCAATTGGCCGTCGGCATCGGCCTGATCGCCATCAGTGTCGTGTTGGCGATGGGTGCCTACCGTTTTCCGCCGGAAATGGGTTTCGTCATCCTGCCGGCGTACGTTTATCCCTATGTCGTGGCAGGGTTTCTGGGCGCCGTGGGGCTGCTGCTGGGGTATCAGGCCATCAGTGGCGGCTTTCGCGAACTGGATAACGACACCGCCACGGTGCCCGGTGGAAAAGCCGGTGCGGCCTGGGTGACCGCGGGGCTTGTCGGGGTGGCGCTGCTGATCAACCTCATCGGTTTTGTGCTGGCCGCCGGGTTGCTGTTTGCCTGTTCGGCGCGGGGTTTCGGCAGCCGTCATCCCCTGCGGGACCTGGCCATCGGCATTGCCTTGACCCTGCCGATCTACTGGCTGTTCAACGCCGGGCTGGGGGTTTCCCTGCCGTCGCTGATCAACATCTGGCTTTGAAAGGAGATCGACACTGTGGACATTCTTTCAAGCCTGGCGATGGGTTTTGCCGCGGCGCTGACGCCGATCAATCTGATGTGGGGGTTCATCGGCTGCCTGCTCGGCACCGCCATCGGCGTGTTGCCGGGGATCGGTCCGGCGCTGACGGTGGCCCTGCTGTTGCCGATCACCGCCAAGGTCGACCCCACTGGCGCCTTGATCATGTTCGCCGGTATCTATTACGGCGCGCAGTTCGGCGGCTCCACCACTTCGATTCTGCTCAACACTCCCGGCGAGTCGTCTTCCATGGTCACGGCCCTGGAAGGCAACCTGATGGCGCGCAACGGCCGGGCGGGACCTGCGCTGGCAACGGCGGCGATAGGCTCATTCGTCGCCGGCACCATCGCCACAATTTTGCTGACGTTGTTTGCGCCCATCGTGGCCAGGCTGGCCCTGAATTTCGGTCCGACCGAATACTTCGCGATCCTCGTGCTGTCGTTCACCACCGTGTCGGCGGTGCTCGGCGCTTCGATGCTGCGCGGGTTTGCCTCGCTGGGCGTCGGGCTGACCATCGGTTTGATCGGCCTGGACTCGACCTCGGGTATTGCCCGCTACACATTGGGCGTTCCCGAACTGGTGGACGGTATCGAGGTGGTGCTGGTGGCGGTCGGGTTGTTCGCTGTGGGCGAGGCCTTGTACAGCTTGCTCTATCAGACAGAAGCCAACGAGGGCCGGCATCGCCTCACCTCGTTGTGGATGACCCGCGCCGACTGGAAACGCTCAGTCCCCGCCTGGTTGCGCGGCACGCTGATCGGCTTTCCGTTCGGTTCGATTCCGGCCGGTGGCGCCGAGATTCCGACCTT
This sequence comes from Pseudomonas sp. P5_B3, assembly GCF_056400405.1. Lineage (NCBI taxonomy): Bacteria > Pseudomonadati > Pseudomonadota > Gammaproteobacteria > Pseudomonadales > Pseudomonadaceae > Pseudomonas > Pseudomonas sp. P5_B3. The sequence continues at coordinate 2,587 of NZ_JBFULI010000050.1, forward strand.
TTTGTCCTATTCCACCGAACGCAAACTCAGCAAGTATCCCAAGGAGTTTTCCGCCAACAAGGGCGAGGGTGCCATCGAAGGCGTCGCCGGCCCGGAAGCGGCCAACAATGCCAGCGCGACCGGGTCCCTGGTGCCGTTGCTGACCCTGGGCATCCCGACGTCCGCCACCGCTGCGATCCTCTTGGCGGCGTTCCAGAACTACAACCTGCAACCAGGGCCGATGCTGTTCGAAACCTCCGCCGACCTGGTCTGGACACTGGTGGCCTCGCTGTACATCGGCAACGTGATTCTGCTGGTGTTGAACCTGCCGCTGGTGGGGCTGTGGGTCAAGCTGCTGCAAATCCCCCGGCCCTACCTGAATGCCGGCATCCTCGTATTCGCCACCATCGGCGTGTATGGCATGCGCCACTCATCCTTCGACTTGATCCTGATGTTGGCTATTGGCTGGGGCGGGGTGCTGATGCGCCGTTTCGACTTCCCCGTCGCCCCGGTGATTGTCGGTATGCTGCTGGGGCCAATGGCCGAGAAACAACTGCGTAACGCCTTGTCCATCAGCCAGGGCGACTGGACGGTGTTCGTCACGCAACCGATCTCGGCGTTCTTCCTGGCCCTGACGCTGCTGGTGCTGGTGGTGCCCCATGTGCTGCATAAACGCGGCATCAAGTTACATGAGGATGATTGAATCCTGCGATGCGCAACTCCTGCGGTAGCGAGCAGGGCGAGAAATCGATCTGACGCCGTAGGGAATCCCCTTTCTTTCCTCTGGGCGGCGACTAACAGGTCGGGGTGAGGGAGGATGTCAAAGCAAAAACGCCTGCAGTTGCCGGCGATCGATCGGCAGATTGAAAGCAAACCACGATTTTCGGTGTTCAACTTCACCGAAAGTCGGAAGTTTAAAAACAAACATTGACAAAAAATAAATAATAAAGTTCGTTATAGGTCTTGATTTGGTCTAAATATGGTGTATGGTGGCTGTGGATGGTCGATTCGTATTGGTCATCAATTAAGGTTCTGTTCGAGTTCAGTTCAGAGTCTTTCCGTTATCAGGCGCCCGTTACACATCAGGCGTCCCCCAGGATGGAGGTTTCCTCTCATGCGAGTAGAAACAATTAGCTTTTTGAAAAAACACGCATCTGACCTGCCTCTTGATGAGCCAATGGTCGTCACACAGAACGGTGTGCCTGCTTATGTTGTGGAGTCTTACGTTGAGCGTAAGCGCCGTGACGAAGCAATCGCCCTTGTGAAAATGCTCGCAATCAGTTCGCGCGAGTATGCCCAAGGTAAACACTGTTCGACTGATGAACTGAAAGCCCGTTTGAGCAGGAGATTTGCCCACAAATAAAAACAGGAGATTCAATGAATAAGTTCACAGTACGCATCTCCGCAATCGCTGAATACAGCATCGAAGACCAGATTGAACATCTGGCCGCCTATCACGGGTTTTCAACTGCCGAAACGCGGGTTTACTCCGTCATTGACGTCATCGAGCGCAAGCTCTCGGTCACACCCTATGGTTACCCTGTAAGCCCTCAACTTAGCGAACTGGGTGTCATGCAATACCGTGAACTCAACACAGATGGCTATCGCGTCTTCTACGAAATTTTCGAGGCGGATAAGGCTGTTGCCCTCGGTCTGGTTTTGAGAGACAAGCAGAGCGTTCCGGACGCACTCGTTCGTTACTGTTTGCTCAGCATGTACGAGCCTCCGGCATGATATCGCTGGCCAGTTCTGACGCATCACGTCATGAGCGGCCTGTATAAGTCGCTTCTATCCCGGCGCTTGAGTGCTGGGATCGGATCCTGGGGCAGTGCCCCAATTGACGTAATAAAAAAGTACATCGCACAGCAGGATCCCCCCCCCAAAAAAACTTGGGGCCGTCTATACCGGCTCGCTATCCTTCCCCCACCTGAAGGAAGGGGTTTGCCGCTAATTTTGATCAACTGACCCGACGCCTTCGCGAGCAGGCTGAACTGGCCTGATGACTTTGGACACTTGACCAGTTCAGGCTCGCTCCCGCAGGGTCTTGGAGTGGACCAGGTGGAAAACCAATACCTGACTGACTCAGGCCAGCATCGACATCAGCCCACCCTGACGCTCCAGCCTGGCCAAGTCGTCGAAGCCGCCGATGTGGGTGTCGCCGATGAAAATCTGCGGCACACTGCGTCGACCACTGCGGTTGAGCATTTCCTGCATCTTTCCAGGGTCGCGCTCGATATTGATCTCTTTCATCACCGCGCCTTTGCTCGCCAGCAAGGCCTTGGCATTGCGGCAGTAAGGGCAGGTGTCGGTGGTGTACAGGGTCACGGTGTTCATGGAGGGCACTCCGTCGTTCAAGTCATTCAGGCGTCGATGGCCGGGAAGTCGATGTCGGTCAGCGCAGCGTTATTGAGGTAGTTGGTCAGCGTCTGCGAAGCCACGTGGGCGATCACTTCGATGATCTTGCCGTCGTCGATGCCGGCAGCACGGGCCGCTGCGATCTGTTCGATCGTCAGGTGGCCACGGCTTTCGGTGACCTGGCGGGCGAGGGTGGCATAAGCGTTGAGTTCACCCTGACGCGCACTGAGAATGTCCTGACCTGATAGCCCGGCCTTGCCGGCAAACAGCGTGTGGGCCGCCAGGCAGTAGTCGCAGCCGTTGACCTGCGAGGTGGCGAGGAACACCGCTTCTTTTTCCGTGGCGCTCAAGGATGTCTTGCCCAGTGCGGCCGAGTTTTGCAGGTAGGAGGCCAGTACCGCCGGGGCGTGGGCCAATACTTTGAAGATGTTGGGCAGAAAGCCGATTTTCTTCTGCACGCCTTCCAGCAGTGGGCGGGTGGCGTCGGTGGCGTGTTCGATGCTGATCTGGGCAATGCGGGTCATGGTGATACTCCGTGGTGTGAAGCGCGGTATGCGCTGGGTACGGAGCTGATGTTAGGGGGAGTGCCTGGCTTATTGGGTGCAAATCGTCGAGGATATGCGACAGATCGTCCAGATCCGCCTTCGGGAGCCTTGTCATGGATCGCTTGTCCACGTTGCTCACGCACTTCGGCGTCAATGCCGGCACCTTTCACAGCGGCACGTTTTGCGGTACCGCCGCCTACGACGGCCAACAGGCCAGCGGCCACTTGCACCTGCTTCAGGCTGGCGAACTGTTGCTCAAGATGGGCGATCAGCCGGATCTGCAATTGACCGAACCGAGCCTGATCTTTTTCCCCCGGCCCTATCGTCATCGCCTGTTCGCGTCTGAAGCGTCCGGCACGCAACTGGTCTGCGCGACCCTGGATTTCGACGGCGGTGCGGGCAATGCCCTGGCGGCGGCGCTGCCGGATTTTCTGGTGCTCAAGCTCGATGAAATCCCGACCCTGGCCGGGACCCTGGAATGGCTGTTCAACGAGGCGTTTAACGGTACGTGCGGACGCGAAGCGGTGATGGATCGCCTGTTCGAGCTGCTGGTGATTCTGTTGCTGCGGCACATCTTGAGCACCACTGGCCAGCAACCGGGCATGATGGCCGGCCTTGCCGATGCGCGCCTGGCGCGGCCGCTGAGCCTGATGCATCAATCCCCGGCCAAGGCCTGGAGCGTGGCCGAACTCTCGGCCGCCGCCAACATGTCGCGGGCCAGTTTCGCCGAGCACTTTCGCCGGGTGGTCGGGCAGACGCCGGTGGATTACCTGGTGAGCTGGCGCATCAGCCTGGCGCAGAAACGCCTGCGCGAAGGTCGGCCGATTGCGTTGATCGCCGAGGAAGTCGGCTACGAAAGCCCCTCGGCGCTGGCCCGGGCGTTTCGGCGCAAAACCGGGCTCAGTCCCAGGGAGTGGAAAGGTGGTTGATTCACCCGAAAACCCTGTGGGAGCGAGCAAGCTCGCTCCCACAGGTCCGGCGGTGCGGCTTCTTACGTGAGCATCAGAACTTGAACGCCTGCCGTCCCACCAGAAGCCATTTACCGTCCTGTTTTTGCCAGATCTGGAAGTTCTCGATTTCCGTTGGCACCACTTCGGTGCCTTTGAGCGCTTGCGCCGAGAAGTGGTGACGGACCAGCGCGACATCGCCGGAGACGGTAATGGTCTGGTTTTGCATCTCAAGGGTCTTGAACGCGCTTTTGCCGGTTTCGATGTCGGCGATGAAGGCTTTCTTGTCCTGGATCTTGCCGCTGGAATGCCCGTAGGTCAGGTTCTCGGCGGTCAAGGCGTTCAGCTCCGGAATGTCTTTGTGCAGCATGGCCTGGGTCAGGTGGTCGACAGCCTGGGCCACGTCCTTGTCCGCGGCAGCTGGGGTAGCGGCGACGTAGCCGCTGAACAGGCACAGAAAACCTATCAGCACTTTTGCTTTTTTCATGGGTGTTTCCTTGTTGTTATGGGGTAGCGTCATGACTGGACGAATATTTGTCAGTCATCGTACAACTTATCATGCGGTGGAGGAAAAAAGCGAACTTGCCCGGCGGCCTTGCCTCGAAGTTAAAAGGGCCATGTCCTGACTTCGAGGTATTGCGCCATGCAGCCTGACCCGCGTTTACGGCACGACCTGATGTTGCTGATGGTGTTTCTGCTGATTGTCGTGGTGTCGGGTTTTTCTCCCCGCAGCCGGGTGGACTGGGCGCTGGAGAACCTGTTGGTGCTGTTGCTGGTCGGGACGTTGGTGGCGGTTTCTCGCCGGTTCCGCTTGTCGGCGGCGTCCATCACGCTGGTGTTTGCGTTCCTGTGCGTTCATGAATTGGGTGCCCACTACACCTATTCCCTGGTGCCTTACGATCATTGGTCTTTGGCATGGTTCGGCTTCAGTTTCGATCAGGTGTCAGGTGTTCATCGCAATCACTACGACCGACTGGTGCACTTGAGCTACGGACTGCTGCTGGCTTATCCGGTGCGCGAAGTCCTGTGGCGTCTGACTTCGCTGCGCGGGTTCTGGCTGTTTTTCGTGACCCTGAACATCATGCTGTCGACGTCCGCCGTGTACGAACTGGTGGAGTGGATCGGCGGGGCCTTTCTGGGCAATGACACCGCGAACGCCTTCGTCGGCGCGCAAAACGACCCTTGGGACTCGCAAAAGGACATGGCCGTCGCGGTAGTCGGTGCGTTTGCCACTCTGTTGCTGGTGTCCCTGTGCGGCAGGGTGCAAAAACAAGCGATGACGACTGCAAGGTGATCGGGCAGACGGCTTCGGCGGGGTAGCTGTTGAGGTAGAGGTTGCCTGACAGGACGCCATCGCGAGCAAGCTCGCTCCCACAGGGATTGGGATTGTACACAAATGCTGCGTACACCTGATTCACTGTGGGAGCGAGCTTGCTCCGGGCGGCGTTCCGACGATGGCAATAGCCCAGACAACGCTGGACCAGCGCCCTAAAGATATTTATCCGTCACAGCCCCCTCCGAAGCACTGGACACGGTCTTTGCATACTTGGCCAGCACCCCGCGCTTGTATTTCGATTCCGGCCGCACCCAACGGGACTTGCGCTCGGCCAGCACGGCATCGGAGACATCCACTGTGATTTGCCGGGTTTGCGCATCAATGATGATCCTGTCGCCATTCTCGACCAACGCAATCGGCCCGCCCTCAAAGGCTTCCGGCGTGATGTGACCGACCACGAAACCGTGGGAGCCGCCGGAGAAACGGCCATCGGTGATCAGCGCCACCTCCTTGCCGAGGCCTTTGCCCATGACCGCCGACGTCGGCGAGAGCATTTCGCGCATGCCCGGTCCGCCCTTGGGGCCTTCATAGCGGATCACGATCACTTCGCCGGGCTGCACTTCACCATTGAGAATGCCGGCCAGCGCACCTTCCTCACCGTGATAGACCCGGGCCGTGCCTTCGAAGCGCAGCCCCTCCTTGCCGGTGATTTTGGCCACGGAGCCGCCGGGCGAGAGGTTGCCGCGCAGAATGACCAGGTGGGAGTCTTTTTTGATCGGCTGGTCGAAAGGCCGGATCACGTCCTGGCCGGCCGGGTAGTCGGGCACGCTGGCGAGGTTTTCCGCCAGGGTCTGGCCGGTGACGGTCAGCGCATCGCCGTGCAGCATGCCGGCATCGAGCATGCGTTTCATCAGCGGTTGAATGCCGCCGATGGCCACCAGTTCGCTCATCATGTATTGGCCGCTGGGGCGCAGGTCGGCGACCACCGGGGAAACCTTGCCCAGCTCGACGAAGTCATCCAGGGTCAGTTCGACATCCACCGCGTTGGCCATGGCCAGCAGATGCAGCACGGCATTGGTCGAGCCGGCGAGGGCGATCACCACGCGAATGGCGTTCTCGAAGGCTTTACGGGTCATGATGTCGCGAGGCTTGAGGTCGAGCTTGAGCAGTTCCATGACCTGCTGGCCGGCGCGGAAACTGTCCGAGGCCTTGTCGCCGCCAATGGCGTCCTGGGAGCTGGAACCGGGCAGGCTCATGCCCAATGCTTCAATGGCTGAGGCCATGGTGTTGGCGGTGTACATGCCGCCACAGGAACCGGGGCCGGGAATCGCCACTTCCTCGATCTGCTTGACCTGGATCTCGCTGATGTCGCCGCGGGCGTGCTGGCCCACGGCCTCGAACACGGAAATGATGTCGGTATGGCCGGCACCCGGCTGGATGGTGCCGCCATAGACGAAGATCGACGGGCGATTCAGCCGCGCCATGCCGATCAGGCACCCCGGCATGTTCTTGTCGCAGCCGCCAATGGTCACCAGGCCGTCGAATCCCTCGCAACCGGCCACCACTTCAATGGAGTCGGCGATGACCTCGCGGGACACCAGCGAATACTTCATGCCTTCGGTGCCGTTGGCGATGCCGTCGGAAATGGTGATGGTGTTGAAGATCACGCCCTTGGCGCCCGCGGCATTCGCGCCTTTTTCGGCTTCGAGCGCCAGCTTGTCGATGTGCATGTTGCAGGGCGTGACCATGGCCCAGGTCGAGGCGATGCCGACCTGCGGCTTCTGGAAGTCTGCATCGGTAAAGCCCACGGCCCGCAACATGGCGCGTGCCGGTGCAGCCTCTACGCCGTCGATGACGTGGGATGAGTATTTGCGCAGATCGTCTTTATCGCTCATGACTTCTCCTGTCGCTCATGGCTGTTCTTATCGCTCATGGCTGTTTCTATCGCTCATGGCTGTTCCTCACACACTCGTTGAGAAAAACAGGATGAGTATAGAAGGCCGGGCGCCCGGGCCCGGACTAACCGGTCGGCAACAGACGCGCGGGTAAGCCTTGTCGTGATATTCTGCGCGCCAACTTGGTTTGACCTATTCAGTTTGCATGTCCGCAAGACGTGCCGACGGAATCACTGTCGCTCAAGTAGCTGAAGCCAATAAAGATAAAAAGTCAGTTCAGAAGGGACATTAAACTGGGGTCGACGCGGTTCGTCGGCCTTGTGTGCCCACCCTGCAATCCTTGAGTGCCGCATCCGTGACTGCCGTGAAACATGGGGCTGTGCGCGTGAGGATGGAAGGGCGGATGGCGTTTTATCATAGGTGCTACAGATGTTTAAGAAAGTGAACACGGCCCTGCTGGGGCTGGCTTTGTCGATGGGGATGTCTTGCGTCCACGCGCAAGAGGCAAAGAAAGTCGATGTATTGCTGATTGGCGGCGGCATCATGAGCGCGACCCTGGGTGTCTGGCTCAATGAGCTGGAACCTGGCATGTCGATGGAAATGGTCGAGCGCCTCGACGGCGTCGCCCAGGAAAGCTCCAACGGCTGGAACAACGCCGGTACCGGTCACTCCGCCCTGGCCGAGCTGAACTACACCCCGGAAGACGACAAGGGCAACGTCCAGATCGCGAAAGCCGTTGAAATCAACGAAGCCTTCCAGATCTCGCGTCAGTTCTGGGCCTGGCAAGTTCAGCAAGGCGTGCTGAAGAACCCGCGTTCGTTCATCAACTCCACTCCGCACATGAGCTTTGTGTGGGGCGATGACAACATCAAGTTCCTGAAGAAGCGCTACGAAGCCCTGCAAGCGAGTCCGCTGTTCGCCGGCATGCAGTACTCCGAAGACCCGGCTGTGATCAAGCAGTGGGTGCCGCTGATGATGGAAGGGCGTGACCCGAACCAGAAAGTCGCGGCCACCTGGAGCCAGCTCGGCAACGATATGAACTTTGGCGAGATCACCCGCCAGTTCGTCGCGCACCTGCAAACTACGCCGAAGTTCGATTTGAAGCTGTCCAGCGAAGTGCAGGACATCACCAGGAACGAAGACGGCAGCTGGCGCGTCAGCTACAAGAACCTGAAAGACGGCAGCAAGACCGAAACCGACGCCAAGTTCGTGTTCATCGGCGCCGGCGGCGGTGCCCTGCACCTGCTGCAAAAGTCCGGCATTCCTGAAGCCCGTGAATACGCAGGCTTCCCGGTGGGCGGCTCGTTCCTGGTAACCGATAACCCGACCATCGCCGAACAACATCTGGCCAAGGCCTATGGCAAAGCCTCCGTTGGTGCACCGCCGATGTCGGTTCCACACCTGGACACCCGCGTGCTGGACGGCAAGCGCGTGATCCTGTTTGGCCCATTCGCGACCTTCAGCACCAAGTTCCTGAAAGAAGGTTCGTACCTGGACCTGCTGACCACCACGACCACCCACAACGTGTGGCCAATGACCAAGGTCGGCATCAAGGAATACCCGCTGGTCGAGTACCTGGCAGGCCAGCTTATGCTGTCTGACGAAGACCGCATGAACGCCCTGAAAGAATACTTCCCGAACGCCAAGGCTGAAGACTGGCGCCTGTGGCAAGCCGGCCAGCGCGTGCAGATCATCAAGCGTGATGAAGCCGCCGGTGGCGTGCTGAAACTGGGCACCGAAATCGTCGCTTCGCAAGACGGCAGCATCGCCGGCCTGCTGGGCGCCTCCCCTGGCGCATCGACCGCCGCACCGATCATGCTGACCGTGCTGCAGAAAGTGTTCAAGGACAAGGTCGCGACCCCTGAGTGGCAGGCAAAACTGCACCAGATCGTACCGAGCTACGGCACCCAGCTGAACGCCAGCCCTGAGAAGGTCGCTGAAGAGTGGGCCTACACCGCCAGGGTGCTGCAGCTGACTCCGCCACCAGCGGTGATCGCGCCGGCTGTGAAGCCAGTGACTGTCGATACTGCTGTGAAGGCTCCGAAGGCTAATGCTGCGAGTGATATGGCTCTGTAATTAGAGACCGGATCAAAAAAAGCCCATTGAACCGGCGACGGTCAGTGGGTTTTTTTGTGGGCGATAGCGAAGACATTGTTTGAAGACGGGCGCTCTAATCCACACGTATCGGCCGCGCTGTCATCAATTGCCAAGTCTCTGACGCTCAATGTGAAGCAGACAGTTTGCACGTGACGATACTGGGCGGTTTACCGATCTCGAACAGTAAAGCGAAACCGCATTGGCACATGAAGTCCTGCCCCACTATTCTGATGAAGGACTGTCAGTTGCATCTCAATAAAACAATCAGAGAGAGCGCAAAATGAAGTTCAGTTTTGTAGACAGCAGCCAGCTGAGCCGCCGGCGGGTTTTACGCGATGCTTTCACTCTGGCTGTGGCGGCCTCGCCGTTGGCAAGCCTCGCCAGGGCAGCCGAGGAAACCGGGGAGGCCAGCGAAAGCGCTGAAGAAGTGACCTTTGCCGCTGGCCCACGACCGCTGGTGCAATTCCCGCAAAAACGCCCGTTGACCCTGGTGACCACGCGTCCGCCGCATCTGGAGACGCCATTCCCGGTGTTCAACGAAGGGCCGATCACGCCCAATGACGCCTTTTTCGTGCGTTATCACCTGGCCAATTTCCCGACCAGCATCGATCCCGACAGCTACCGCCTGACGATCAAGGGCACGGTCGACACGCCGCTGTCACTGTCCCTCGCCGAGCTCAAGGCCCTCGCCGAACCGGTGGAAGTGGTGGCCGTCAATCAGTGTTCGGGTAACAGCCGTGGCTTTTCGATGCCGCGGGTGTTCGGCGCTCAGTTGGGCAATGGCTCCATGGGCAATGCGCGCTGGGTGGGGGTGCCGCTCAAGGCAGTATTGGAAAAGGCCGGTGTGAAAACCAGTGCCGCGCAAGTGACCTTCCGTGGGCTGGATAAACCCGTGCTGCCGAGCACGCCGGAGTTCATCAAGGCGCTGGACATCAGCCATGCCATGGACGGTGAGCCGATGATTGCCTGGTCGATGAATGGCACCGACCTGCCATTTCTCAACGGTTACCCGATTCGTCTGGTGGTGCCGGGCTATTTCGGCACGTATTGGGTCAAGCACCTGAGTGAGATCGAGGTCATCGACCATACCTATGACGGTTTCTTCATGGCCAAGGCGTACCGGGTTCCGGATAACGATTGCTTCTGCATTGCCCCCGGCACCACGGCGGCGAAAACCCTGCCGATTTCCAAATTACCGGTGCGCAGTTTCATCACCAGCGTTAAACACGGCGATGTATTGCCGCTGAACAAAAGCGTGGTACTCAAGGGCATCGCGTTCGACGGTGGCGTTGGGGTCAACAAGGTGGAGGTGTCGATCGACGGCGGAAAAACCTGGCGCGAATCCAAGCTCGGGCAGGACCTTGGCCGTTTCTCCTTCCGGGAGTGGACACTGCCGATCAGCTTTACCGGCAAGGGCGCCACGCAGTTGATGGTGCGGGCCAGCAACAGTGCGGGCGAGACGCAGCCGCTGCAAGCCGACTGGAACCCCGCTGGCTACCGCCGCCATGTCGTCGAAACCACCCACGTGACCGTCGCCTGAGGAGGACTGCATGAAACTTGTGAAACTCATGAGCGCCGTGCTGTGCGCGGCTCAGGTTGGTCTGGCCAGCCTGGCTGGTGCAGCGCCACTGTCGATCACCTTGCCGCCCGAAACGGTGGCGCTCAAGCCCAGTACGTTGCCGGGCTACCCATTGGCGCAGCAGAAGTGTTCGATCTGTCATTCGGCCGATTACATCAACTTCCAGCCGCCCGGCATGAGCCTGACGCAATGGACCGCTGAAGCAGGCAAGATGCAGCAGGTGTACGGTGCGCCGATCAGCGACCAGGAGGTGAAAGTGATCGGCGCCTATCTGGCAGTGACCTACGGTAGTGCCCAAGCGAGCGATGCCGGTGTTCAGGCGGCCTCGACCCCGCCGACGGATCAGCCACCGACGGTGTCGGTAGCGAAAGTCGCCTCGGCCTTGCTTCAGGACAACGCCTGCCTGTCCTGTCACGCGGTCGACCACAAGGTCGTCGGCCCGGCCTATCACGATGTGGCGGTCAAGTATGCCAATGACCCGCAGGCACTGGCCCGGGTAATGTCGGGCATTCAGCACGGCGGTAGCGGCAAGTGGGGGGATGTGCCCATGCCACCGTTCGCGCAGTTGAGTTCGGACGACCTGAAGAGCCTGGCGACGTTCATCATGAAGCAATGAATCAGCGTTAGCCTGATGCGAAAAAGCCCATTGAACCGGCAACGGTCAGTGGGCTTTTTTGGGGGGCGCAGGTTTGTTCAAGGCATCCAGGTGTTGGCACTGAAGCGCTTGAGAATGTCCTGGTACATCTTGGTCCGTCGATGGTTCTGGCCATAACCGCCAGCAGCGGCAACGGTGCCGGCCTGGACGTGGTCCAGGTACTTGAAGATTTTGCCGGGCGACAGAAACACGACCTTGTAGCCAAGCCCGATCACCCGGTCTTGCAACTCATAACCGGGCACACGGTCGTCGATCTGAAAGTGCAGACCCTGCTGCTTCATCAGCCTGCAATTCCATAGTGTGCAAAAGCTTTTCAAGTAAGTTTCCCTGTAGGGTTTCGGCTCTTTTGATCGTAGGCCGAGCGATTGCTTGAGGCGCCGGTAATGGTGCTTGAGCAGGCGCGAAGTGAAGCGCCACAGGGTCCTTGGCAGTCCGCGGTTGAGTTGTTCCGTGCAACCGACCGCTGCGACGTTTCGATCTTTTGTGCAGTGGTCCATCATCATCGCAAAGACGTTTGCATCGAAGACGAACGTGTCGGTGTGCATCAGGAACAGATAGTCGGTATCAACCCTGGCCAGCGCCATGTCCAGCGCCTTGCCATGGGCGATGTGGCCCGGCTCTTTGGTGGGGGCATCCCGTTCGATCAGATTGATCCAGTCGAGTGAGCGCAAATACTCGACGCTGGCGTCCGCCGAACCGTTATCCACCACCCAGACCGGGATTGCGGCTTTGCGTACAGGCTCGCGCAACAGGTCCAGGCAGATCCTGGTCAAATCAAGGGTTTTGTAATTAACCAGAACGATGCTGAACGGTGGCTTGGCGTTTGTATCGACACTACCCATCTTCGAAATGCTCTATGACGCAAAAGCGGCGAAGACTAACAGAGGCAACCTTAGCCCAGGCTTAATTTCACCCGGGCTATTGCTCGAATGTGCCTGTGCGCACCTCGCCGCTGCGGATGTAACGGGCGATCAGCACACCGCCGGGCGAGCTGATCGAGTTCAACAAGGTGAAGGCCGACGCTTGTGCATTGTCGTCGAACAAACGCTTGCCGCGCCCCAGCAGGATGGGATGAATCATCAGCCGCAACTCGTCCACCAAGCCGGCGGCAAGCAGTTGGCGCACCAGTTCGCCGCTGCCTTGGGTCAGTAGCTGAGGACCGTCCTGGCGCTTGAGCGCGCTGATCGCTTCGACCAGGTTGCCCTGCAGCGCATGACTGTTCTGCCAGGCCAGCGAATCGGCGCGATGGGTGGCCACGTGCTTGGGTACGCCGTTGAACAGATCAGCAATGGTGTGGTGGGTGGAGTCGGCCTGAATGTGGGGCCAATAGGCGGCGAAGATGTCGTAGGTACGACGTCCCAGCAGCAACTCGAAAGGCTGGGAGAACATGTCCTGTACGGCTTGGCCGGTGGTTTTGTCGGCGTAGGGGACGATCCAGCCACCGAAGCGGAATCCGCCACTGGTGTCCTCCTCAGGCCCGCCGGGCGCTTGCATGACGCCGTCCAGACTCACGAACGCGGCAACGGTGAGTGTGCGCATGTTCTTCTCCTGATTCATCCGGGTGAAAGAGTTCAGGCAGGGAAGTCTGCGATCCCTTGAGACCATTGCCTGAAAGATAGTCGAACCGGACGCTGTGAAATCGACAACAGGCTGCGCAGTTTTTATTTCTCGTGGGAATGCATTGCGATAAGCCCCTGTTTTCCAGTGGCCGCTGGTGGACGCACGACGTAATGCGGTAGCCGGTCAACTGCTGCCGCATACGTGAGCGCGAATCTAACCACGCAAGGTGTGTCGGGTACCCGCCGAAGAGGCGCGGGCTACCCGCTGCACAGGCTCTGAGTGCCAGGTGTTCGTGTGTACCAGGGGCTCTGTAAGCGCAGCACCAACTGGTCGATCTGCGGCACCAGCAGATTGGCGGTTAGCACGGCGAAGCACAGACCATCGGCATAAAGCCCGAATTCGCGAATCAATTCAGTCACCGCTCCAATGGCCACGCCGAAGAGGATGCGACCGGCGCGTGTATCGGGACTGGTGACCGGATCGGTGGCGATGAAGAAGGCGGTGAAGAGATAGCCACCGAGACTGAGGTTGTACAGGCTTTCCTGTAGGTTATGACCGGCTGCCATACACAGCAATACTGTGCTTGCGAGCATCGCCAGCGGAATCTCGATTCGGATCACCCGCAGGACTGCCAGCATCAAACCGCCGGCAATGTAGCCGTACCCCGACAGATTGGGGGTGATCAGTGTGAACTGGTTCTTGGCCAACTGAGTGGCGCCGGCGAACGCATCGAGGTTAAGGCGTGGCGCCAGCTGCAACTGTTGTAGAAGAACCGCCTTGGCGTCCAGGGCGAGAGTCCAGGGGGCATAGTTCGAAGGCGCAGGGTACAGTTGCTGGTAGAAGCAGATAGCGATGATCCCCAGGCCAACCATGGCGGGGTTGAGGCGGTTGCGACCCAGGCCTCCACTGCCGTGTTTACACAGTGCGAGCGCGGCAAAACTGGCCAGGGCGATCATCCACAGCGGCACCAGCAGCGGCAATGCCCGAGCCAGTATCAGGCCTAGCACCAGCCAGCTCAGGTCGCTCAAACCCTCACGGACATTACGTCCGCGCAGGCGCAGCAGGCCTGCTTCGAAGCCCAGGGCGAGCAGCACGCACCAGAAGGTCTGCAACCAGACCACGATGCCAAATTGCCAGGCGTACAGGGTGGTGCCCGGCAGGAGACACAGGCTGACCAGCAGCATTATTGTGCGCAGTTGTCGGTGCGCGGTAGAACGAAGTATCAGGCTCATGCACGTAGCTCCGTCTTGCTCTGGCGGAAACGTTCGCGCAGCGGCAGATTGCTCGGGCAGGTGCTGCTGCAGCTGCCGCATTCGATACAGGCATCCAATCGCAGTTCCTGCAGGCTGGCCTTGTCAAGGCGCTCGGCCGCAGCGTAGAGATCCAGCGGTCTGAGCGACATCGGGCAGACATCCACGCAGCGCGTACAGCGAATGCAACTGCTTGCGGGCTGAGGTGCCGGCAAGTAGCGCTCGGCGCCGAATATCAGGCAACTACTGGTCTTGCTGATGACGGCAGTGGGGTCCGGTAACGGCTGTCCCATCATCGGCCCGCCGACCTGAGTCAACTGGCCTTCGGGGGCTGCGCCAGCAAGTGCGCGCAGTGCGCTGACCGGGTAACCCACCGGCACCAGGACATTCCCGGGGCGCTTGCAGTCCCCGGTCAGCGTCAGCACGCGTCTTACCAGTGGTTCGCCGTGGAAGATGGCCCGGCCCAGTGCGTAGAGCGTCGCGACATTCAGCGCCAGTACGCCGATATCGGCGGGCAGGGTCCCTGGCGCCAGACTGCGGCCACTAAGGGCCTTGATCATCAACGGCTGCCCTCCTGCCGGGTAACGCGCCGGTAGCGGCCATATCTCGACCCGGGTGCGCGCCTGGCGAGCGGCGGCGCGTAACGCGGTAATCGCCTCAGGTTTGTTGGTTTCGATACCGAAGCGGGTCAGGGTTATTCCCATCAGGGTGGCGACATAGTCGGCGTACTCGATCAGCGCCTCGGCACGTTCGCGCATGAGACGGTCATCGCAGGTAAGGAAGGGCTCGCATTCGGCACCGTTGATCAGCAGAAGATCGGGCTGCCGGGCGCCGGCCAGCTTGAGGGCCGTCGGGAAACCCGCCCCGCCAAGACCGACTATGCCCATCTGCAATGCTCGTTCGACCAGCGCCTCGGGCGTTTGCGGCAGCCCCGGCACCGGGCGTTCGATCCACTCATCCAGACCATCTGCGTTCAGAATGACGGCCATGACCGGCCCGGCTGAGTCGGCCGCGAAGGCGAGATCAATCCGTTCCACGATGCCGGAGGTGCTGGCATGCACCCAAGGGGTGTTGTCATCGCCAATACCGATCACCTCGCCCTTGCGCACATGCTGTCCCGGCTGCACGCAAGGCTGGACGGACCGGCGACCGCGCTCGAGCGGAATCGCCAGCTGTATGTTTGCAATCGGGACCGAGGCAACCGGCGTGGCGTTGGATAATTCTTTGTAGCCCCTGAGCTCGATCCCTCCGTGCCAACTAAGCTGTGAGGGTGAGGCGATGGCCAGCAGGCTGCGCCAGAAGGGTTTCTGTTGCGGCTGGCGCTGGGCGCGGACGCGGCTCTGCATGCGCTCGACGCTCTGCAACGAATGGTTAGACATTTTCTGTCCTCCAATTTTTGGGCAAAAAACACCCCTATGCGCTAATGCATATGATGGTTTTTTTGCTTCCAGGACGTTGAGCGAAAAGGGAGGGGGACAATTGATCACCCCGCAACTCAGAGTGCCGAGTAGAGGTTTTGTTCATTTTTTGATCAGGCTTGCTGATGAGCGGTAGTCATCCCACACGGGATCACAGAGGTGTTGATTGATGCGCGTAAGCCTGCTGGTGATGCTGTTGACGTTGCTGTATGGCTGTGGCGAACGGATCGAGCGCGTTTCCGGACCGACCATGGGGAGCACTTATTCGATCCAGTACGTACCCGCCGCGCAGACGCCCGACTCGCAGCGAGTAAAGGCCGAAGTCGAGACGATACTCGCGGCGCTCGACCAGCAGTTTTCCAACTGGCGCAGCGACTCCGTGGTTTCCCGCTTCAACGATCTACCGGCCGGCGCCTGTCAGGCGTTGCCGGAAGAAATGCGTCGCTTGCTGGCGTACGGTGAGTTTCTGTTCCGCGAGAGTGGCGGGGCTTTCGACCTGACGGTGCAGCCATTGATGAACCTCTGGGGATTCGGTCCGCAGTCACGGGGGGAGCGCTTGCCGGATGCTGGCGCGCTGGCACGGGAGCGAGCACGGGTAGGGCATCAGCACTTGCGCATGGAGGGCGAAAAGCTGTGCAAGGATGTGGCGGCGCAACTGGATTTTGACAGCATTGTCGCCGGCTATGCGGTGGATCAGGTCGGCGATAGGCTTTCGGCCCTGGGCATCCAGGCCTATCTGGTCGAGATCACCGGTGAACTCAAGGCGGTCGGCCGCAAGCCGGATGGCTCGCCCTGGCGCATCGCCCTGGAGGTGCCGAGCGGCGCAAGCGAGCGGCAAGTGGAGCGCACCATTGCACTGGATGGCTACAGCGTTTCCACCTCCGGCGATTATCGCAACTATTTCGAGGAAGGTGGCCAGCGCTATTCGCACACCTTCGATCCACGTGTCGGTACGCCGGTGAAGCACGCGCTGGCGGCAGTGACGGTGGTCGACCCTTCGGCGCTGCATGCCGATGGCTTGTCTACGCTGTTGATGGTGCTCGGCCCGGAGGAAGGCTATGCCTTCGCCGAGCGGCATGATCTCGCTGCCTATTTCATCGTGCGCCAGGGGCAGGGTTTCGTTGCCCGGGCGACGCCGCGATTCGAGTCGTTGTTTCCCGAGCAGAGCAAGACGAAGCAGTAGTTGAAGGAAGCCTTGCCTACCGGTCGACCAAGCGCTAATGACAGCTGAGTTGTGTTGCACACGAGTCAGCGTCCAATAAATGGAAGATTCTCTTCTCGAATGACGCGAGCGGCATCATCGTATAGAAACGGGAGAAACATATAGCGGCAACCTTGGGTCACAGGCGTGGCTTCGTGCAAAAGTGAACACGAAAACACCACGGCCCCTCCTGTTGGTGCGCTGTAAAGTCCTTTTCCAAACTCTGGAAAATGCAGAAAACCGCCTTCGTACTCTCCCGTATTAAGAAACAGGGAAACTGCAAAACGGCGATGCGCTGTACCCTTGGTGGTGTTGTCCCTGTGGGGCCGGAAGTGCCCGCCTTCGTCGCTGTTGTAGCAGGCCACCAGATAGCGCTCCATTCGAGTGGCATTGAACTGGAACGCTTTGTGTAACTCTGGAAGCAAACGGTTGGCTATACGCAGCGAGCATGCCTTGGATAGCGCTTTGTCTTCAATAACGCAGTCACGACGTTGCTTGTGGCCATGGTCGGTGACGTGGACGGTTTTACCCGACCGCTCCGTCATGAATCCGGATTCCTCTCCGCCACGTTCGTCGTAATAACGGATGAGTGCTTTACACAGCCTGGGCTCGAATATACGGGGAATCACCAGGACGGGGGCGTGAGGAGTGGCGGCATGTGGCGCAGCCAGTGCGGGTAATCTATCCAGAAAGCGCATTAACGAGGGTATATGGTTATCGACCGGTGCCTCTATCGGGACGATGGCCAGGACACGCAGCGCAGGATCGAGCACATAGGTCATTTGCCTGAGGCTGCCGTCTGGCTGCAATGTACCGTAGAGCTGACTGACTGACCGATCGAAGTCCCAGATGAAGCGCATGCCAGGTATCGCACTTTCTACCCGCTTGAGCTTTTCGTCCTCGGGATCTACGGAAACACCGAAGAAGCAGACGTGATCGTCATTGAACCGTTGGCGATGGGCCCGAGCACCTTCCAGAACTTTAATTGATGCGGGATCAGCCGCGGAACCAAAAAAACAAAGCACGACATACCGACCGGCGATAGTGTCGAAACAAAAGCGCTCTCTTTGTTGAGTGCGGCAATGGAACCAAGGGGCAGGTCCACCGATTGAAAAGGCTGTGGCGCGCATCACAACTCCTTGCAGGTAGGCAGTGGATCGCTATCAGGAAAAACGCCAGGCACTCCAAGCGTGAAGGTAAAACTAGTTCAGTCTTGTTGAAGCTGCCCAGAACGCAGATCGTGATTGCTCGGCTGCCTGACCAAACGCTGGCAGATTTCATGTAGCAACGCAGACTTTAAAACCGTGCATGCGTTTTCCCACAGCCTGGACCTGAACAGGGAACTGGCCAGGCTCTTTAAGCTGATATCATTCAAACACTTGCAAAAGGAGTAGGAAAATATGAATCGTCGTAAAAAAATAAACCAGTTGTTAAAGGCTAACGCTAAAAAGGCCAGTGCCAAATTGGCACCGAAAAACAAGTCAAAATACATCAGTAAAGCGGACCGGTTGAAACTGGCTGCTGAATCCAGTCAGGACTCCAGCATTTGCGCTGAGAGCTGATCCATATTGTCGTTCGCCACAAGAAGGGCGGCATGGCGTTTGAGTGAGTCCCGTACCGGACTTTGTGAAGCGACACGCTTTGAAATTTCCTGCCGAAATCGCGCTCATCCACGGCGGATTGTGCGAAAACCCGCACGGTTACCCAAGGTTTTTGCACGAATCTTCACCGCTGTCGCTCGTATCATTTCACTCGGAAAATCCGGTGAGCATTGCGATGACAAAAAACATCACGTTGTGGGACATCAGTCCACCCTTGAGTACCGAAACGCCGACCTGGCCGGGTGACACGCCGTTCCAGGAGGAGCGCGTCTGGACCTACGGTCCCGAGTGTCCGGTGAATGTCGGACGCATCACCCTGTCGCCGCATACCGGCGCCCACGTCGATGCGCCGCTGCATTACAGCGCTGACGGTGCGCCGATTGGCGAGGTGGCGTTGGACGTCTATATCGGGCCTTGCCGCGTGTTGCATTGTCTGGACAGCGGCGAACTGGTGCGGCCCGGGCAACTGCAAGGACGTTTGCACTACGTGCCCGAGCGCGTGCTGCTGCGCACCTGGCGACAAGCGCCGCTGACAGCCTGGGATTCAGGGTTCACGGCCGTTGCCAGGGAGACCATCGACTTGCTGGCAAGCCTGGGTGTGCGTTTGATTGGCATCGATACGCCGTCACTGGACCCCCAGCAATCCAGGACCATGGATTCACACGGTGCCGTGGCCCGCCATCACATGGCGATTCTTGAAGGCATCGTGCTGGACGCTGTCCCGGAAGGCGATTATGAACTGATCGCCTTGCCGCTGCGCTTTGCTCATCTGGACGCCAGTCCGGTCAGGGCGATTCTGCGGCCGCTGAGTACGTCGCAACGCGGGTGATGATCATCGGCCGGCGCGCAGGGTCACGAAGTCGTGGTTGTTGGCCAGCCAGCTTTCTTGGCAGGTGTAGATCCAGTTCTTTTCGAAGATCAGTTCCATCGCCGGCAAGCCGGCTCCTGGAGTTCCCCGGGATTGCGTGAAGAATCTTTTTTATTGGGCTAATCGGTGCGCTCGTTAGAGGAGCGGGGCGGGTGGCGGTCTTTCCGATCAGTTGGCGAAGGCAGTCCGTAAATTGGCGGCAGGTAACAGTTGGTTGGGCAGCGATGACACAAATCCCGCACCAGGTGATAAACGGCTGCACCTGTTTGCGCCAATCAGATAATGTTTTGCGCTACATCAAGTGCTGGTCGAGTGCTTTTGCGGCTTTGTCAGCCATGCCTTATCCGCTTGGTTGCCGATCACTGTCCGTTAAGTGGGCGCCGACGATTTGTGGCGTGGAAGTTGCTCCTTTCCAGCCTGGTACGCGCCGTCAGAGCGCGCCGAAAATATTGCCTGTGAGTGCACCGTGATGAGCAGCAAAGTGGATCCGCAGTTTCGCGACATTCGTGTCGACAGCGATGACCTCGAGGCCGCCAGAAGCTGGATGTCCGGTATCTGCGGCCCCCATCGGCTGGTGAGCGCGAACCCCGAGCGGATCCGCTTTCATCACAACGCCAACATGTTCAAGTCGATGGCCACCACCCTGGGTACTATCGAATACGGCACCGATGTCACCATCGATATCGAAGACGCCGAGCACTTCAGCAGCTACAGCCTGAGCTTGCCGCTGGTGGGCCAACAGGAGCTGAGCAAGGACGGCAGCGTGCTCAGGTCCGACCGCGATCAAGGGGTCATCGTTTCGCCCAATGAAAACCAGCTGCTGGCGATCTCCGGTGACTGTCGCAAGGTTCAGGTGGTGATTACGCGTATCGCGATGAGCGAAGCGCTGGAGGGGATGTTGCAACGGCCTCTGGACGCGCCGCTGCGCTTCGAGCCGGTGATGGATGCGATCGATGGCGCATCGGCGTCGTGGTGGCGCATGGCGCGTTACTTCATCGATGAGCTTGCGCGCAGCAGCGAACTCTTCGAACAGGTGGCCTTCACCCGGGACATTGAAAGCTCGCTGATCAAAGGCTTGATCCTGGCCCAGCCCAACAACTATTCGCAGGCGCTGCGGGACGTGCTGGGCGTGAAGTTGCCGCACTACCTGATCAGGGCTCGACAGCACATCCACGACAATGCCCGCGAAGCGTTGCACCTGGAGGACATAGAGGCCGCTGCCGGCGTTTCGCGCTTCAAGTTGTTCGATGCGTTCAAGAAGCACTTCGCCATGTCGCCGATGGCCTACCTGAAAAAGTACCGCTTGAACGCCGTGCGCCAGGAGATTCTTGAGCACGGTTCGGCACGCAATATTTCCGCGATCGCCATGGGCTGGGGGTTCATGCACCTGGGGCGTTTTTCCACCGAGTACCGCAAGCTGTTCGACGAAACCCCCAGCATGACCCTGCAGCGCAACGAAGCCCGGCGCCTGCACGGGCTTTGAAGGTCGGCGTCCTTATTTGCGTACCACCAGATCCAGCAATTGCTCGCGCTCCTTGATTTTTTGCAGGACGATTTCCGAACGTATATCGGTGACGCCGGCGGTACGGTTGAGGTGGTTGACGATGAAATCCGAGAAGTGTTTGAGGTTGCGGGTCTGGACCCGCAACACATAGTTGCTCGCCCCGGTAACGACATAGGCAGTGACCACCTCCGGCCACTGCTGAACCTTCTTGATGAAGGTCTCGTGCCAGTCCTCGACGTCCTGTCGCAGCGACACATGAACGATGGCTTCCAGTTCAATGCCCAGCCGCTCGGCATTCAGCACCGCGCGATAGCCGGTGATGATTCCTTCGCTTTCCAGCAGGCGCAAACGACGCAGGCAAGCCGACGGTGACAAGGCGACTTTCTCCGCCAATTCCTGATTGCTGATACGGCCATCCTGTTGCAATTGATGCAGGATTCGCAGGTCTGTCGAGTCAAGATTCATGGTTTGAATAAATCCGCGGTTATTGGGCATTGATTCGAATATTCTGCGAAATAACTACTATATGACCGGTTACTTTGCACGAAAATTCTTCAAAGGTTCGTTCATTATCTCTCCATCGAAAGGCAAGCGAATCACCTGGTTCCGGTCAGTTAGGTTTCTGAACACTGCAGTCCTTGTGGGAGCGAGCTTGCTCGCGATGGGGGCCGAATGTTCAACATCAATGTTGACTGACCTGTCGCAATCGCGAGCAAGCTCGCTCCCACAGATTTCGAGTGTTAACTGATCAGTATCAGGTGAATTGCCTTTATTCAGGGCGCCTGAACCGGCTGCTGCAACCTGCCCGGATGGCGTCGCATAACAAAAAACAGGACACCCAATGACGACAAGAAACAGTTGCCTGGCGCTTGATGCCCAGGACGCGCTGGCGCCCCTGCGCCAGCAGTTTGCGCTCCCCGAGGGCGTTATTTATCTCGATGGCAATTCCTTGGGGGCGCGGCCGGTCGCTGCATTGGCCCGGGCGCAAGCGGTGGTCGCCGAGGAGTGGGGCAACGGCTTGATCCGCAGCTGGAACAGCGCAGGCTGGCGCGAGCTGTCGGAGCGTCTGGGCAACCGCCTGGCGGGCTTGATCGGTGCGGGGGAGGGGGAAGTCGTGGTGACCGATACCACTTCGATCAACCTGTTCAAAGTGCTGGGCGCCGCTTTGCGCGTTCAGGCCACCAGGTCGCCGCAGCGACGGGTGATCGTCAGCGAATCGAGCAATTTCCCCACCGACCTGTACATCGCCGAAGGCCTCGCGCAGATGCTGCAACAGGGTTACACCCTGCGTCTGGTAGACAGTCCTGAAGCGTTACCGCAAGCGATTGACCAGGACACGGCGGTGGTCATGCTCACCCACGTCAATTACAAGACCGGCTACATGCACGACATGCAGGCTCTGACCGCGCTGACCCACGAATGTGGCGCGCTGGCCATCTGGGACCTGGCACATTCCGCTGGCGCCGTGCCGGTCGACCTGCACCAGGCGGGTGCCGATTACGCCATCGGCTGCACCTACAAGTACCTCAATGGCGGGCCGGGTTCGCAGGCCTTTGTCTGGGTTTCGCCACAGTTGTGCGATCTGGTGCCGCAGCCGTTGTCCGGCTGGTTCGGCCACTCGCGGCAGTTCGCCATGGAGTCGCATTACGAGCCGAGCAGCGGCATCGCGCGCTACCTGTGCGGTACCCAGCCGATTACCTCTTTGGCGATGGTTGAGTGCGGCCTGGACGTGTTCGCCCAGACCGACATGGCCAGCTTGCGCCGCAAATCCCTGGCTCTGACGGACCTGTTCATCGAATTGGTCGAGCAGCGTTGCGCGGCTCAYGAACTGAAGCTGATCACACCCCGTGAGCACGCCAGACGAGGCAGTCACGTCAGCTTCGAACACCCGGAAGGTTATGCGGTGATCCAGGCCCYGATCGAGCGTGGCGTGATTGGTGACTACCGCGAGCCACACATCATGCGTTTCGGCTTCACCCCGCTGTACACGACCTTCACCGAAGTCTGGGATGCGGTACAGATCCTCGGCGAGATCCTCGACCGGAACACCTGGTCGCAAGCGCAATTCCAGGTTCGCCACAGCGTGACCTGAACCCTGAGGCGTCCGTGTCCTGCTGCGGGAACTTCCCTGCGGCAGGGCTTCGGCCGCCGGCAATAACCAGTTCTGCAATCACAATAATAAGGAGCACGCAGAATGAAACTGTCCCTCTGGCCTGCCTTGCCGCTCGCCATCTCCAGTTGCCTTGGCCAAATGGCCTGTGCCGCCTCTGACAACGGATTTGTCGAAGACAGCAGCCTGACCCTGACCAACCGTAACTTCTATTTCTATCGCAATAACCTCAACAACCCGGGTGGTCAGAACTATCGGGACGAGTGGGCCCACGGGATCATGCTCGATTACCGCTCCGGCTACACCCAGGGAACGGTAGGGTTCGGGGTCGATGCCTATGCGCAGTTGGGCCTCAAGCTCGACAGTGGCAAGGGACGCACGGGCACGGGTCTGCTGCCGGTCGATGCCGATGGTCGTCCCGAGGATGAATATTCCGAAGCGGGCGGTGCGGTGAAGGCGCGGATTTCGCAGACCGAATTCAAGTACGGCAACCTGACTCCGCTCAATCCGGTGTTCGGCACTGGCAATGCGCGTCTGTTCACCAGTGTTGCCACCGGCTTTCAGTTGACCAGCAATGAACTCAAGGCATTGCAACTGGACATCGGTCACTTCACTGCTGGCAACGACAGTAATTCGACCAATGCCAATGGCGCGCTCAAAGCGCTGTACGCCGGCGTGGAAACCCGCAGCGTCGATTATCTGGGCGGTAGCTATGCGCTGAGCGATCAACTGAGTGTCAGCCTCTACGGTTCGCAGTTCACCGACATCTGGCGCCAGTACTACGCCAATACCAACTACACCTTTGCCCTTGGCGAAGGCCAGTCGCTGAACCTGGATTTCAATCTCTATCGCACCAACGACAGTGGCCAGAGCCTGGCTGGCAAGATCGACAACACCACCTGGTCGCTGTCCACCGCGTACAAGTTCGGTGCCCATCGGTTGACCCTGGCGTACCAGCGGGTCGATGGCGACGAGCCGTTCGATTACCTGGGCTTCGACCAGCAGCCAGGCACGTCGATCTTCCTCGCCAACTCGATTCAGGTTCTCGATTTCAACGCCCCCAACGAACGCTCCTGGCAACTGCGTTATGACCTGGACATGGCGCCTTTCGGCGTGCCGGGCCTGAGTTTCATGTCGCGTTACGTCAGTGGCGACCACATCGATGACAGCCATTACGACGGCGGACCCAATGGCGCCTATGGACGTTACGGCGATGACGGCAAACGCTGGGAGCGCGACATCGAGGCGCGCTATGTCGTGCAGTCGGGCAAGGCCAGGGATCTTTCAATACGCGTGCGTCAGGCCAGTGTGCGTTCCACTGCGCAGGTCGCCCGTGCCGACACCACGGACAACAACGAGGTCCGGGTGATCATCGAATATCCGCTGAGTATTTTCTGATCCGTGTCCTGCTGTGCGTGGCTGATCCCCACCGTTAAATCCACGACGTGCTCTTCAAGAAAGACAAAATCCAGAGGACATAAAAATGACCGATAACTCCGGTTTCGAAACGATATCCAACCGTGAACACGGTTTGCGGCGTCAGCTGACGTCGGGGCAGATGAGCATGATCGCCATTGGCGGTGCAATTGGTACCGGGCTGTTCATGGGCAGTGCCTATGCCATCGGTTATGCCGGGCCGAGCGTACTACTCAGCTATGCCATCGGCGCAATCATCACCTTGCTGTTGATGGGCTGCCTGGCCGAAATGACCGTGGCCCATTCGACCTCGGGTTCGTTCGGTGCCTACGCCGAATTTTATGTCAGTCCCTTGGCCGGGTTCCTGGTGCGCTATGCCTACTGGGCGGCGATTGTGCTGGCGGTCGGCACGGAAGTGACGGCGGTGGCGATGTACATGAAGTACTGGTTTGCCAACGTGCCGGAGTGGATATGGATCGTCTCTTTCTCCAGTGTGTTGATCGTGCTCAATGCCATCAGCGTGAAGACTTTCGGCACCTTCGAGTACTGGTTCTCGACCATCAAGATCGGTGCGATTGTCGGCTTCATCATCCTGGCGGTGTATGTGGTGTTCGGTTCCGGTAATCCGGACTACGGCGTGCACAATTACACCGCTCACGGCGGTTTCTTCCCCAATGGTCTGCAAGGGATGTGGATTGCAGTGATCGTGTCGATCTTCAGCTACCTGAGCGTGGAGATGATCGCGGTGGCTGCCGGTGAGGCAAAAGACCCGGAGCAAGCGGTAAAGAAAGCCTTTCGCGGGACTATCGTGCGCCTGGTGGTGTTCTACCTGCTGACCCTGGCGTTGATGCTGGCAATCGTGCCTTGGGTCCAGGCTGGCCATGCGCAGAGTCCGTTCGTCACGGTGATGCAAGCCATCGGCATTCCCGGCGCCACCGGCGTGATGAACTTCGTGATCCTGATTGCGGCGTTGTCGGCGATGAACAGCCAGTTGTACATCACTACGCGCATGATGTTCAGCCTGTCCCGTGCCGGCTACGCGCCAAAATCCATGGGTGTGTTGAGCAAGACCGGGATCCCGTTGAACGCGTTGTTGCTCTCGAGCTCGGGGATCGCCCTGGCGACCTTGCTCAACATCCTGTACCCGGAAAGTTCGTTCACCCTGATGATGGCGATCTCGATGTTCGGCGCGATCTTTACCTGGTTCATGATCTTCCTCACGCACTTCTGTTTCCGTCGTTTTCACGAGCGCAATGGCAACCGCAAACTGTCGTTCCGGATGCGTCTGTTTCCCTACAGCACATTGCTGGGGTTGGTGCTGATGGGGGCGGTGATGATCACGACCTATTTCACTGAGGCCTTCAAGATGACCCTGGTGTTCGGTGTGCCGTTTCTGCTGGTGCTGTCGATTGTCTACGGTATCTTCTTCAGGAAAACCCGGGCGGTCACGCGTCAAGAGCGAAAAATACTGGCCCCATAAAAAATGCCCGTATCTCACGATACGGGCATTCTTCAACCTGCAAAGCTTGCCTTGCCGTCATGACTCTGTCGTAAAGGTCAGCTGGCTTGGGTGCTGCATTCGAGGCTTGAGGCCGCACCACAGATCAGCTGTTGGTGCGGTCGGCTGCCTTGGCTTTGCTTTGAGCTACGGAGGCTTCAGCCTTGTGTTTCTGGGCAACCTGGTAGGTTTCCATCGAGACTTTCCGGGCCGACTCCATGCGTGCGACGGTCCGGTCACCGCCACCTGTGGCCATCGCCAGAGAAGAAGCGGTCAGGGTGGCGACTACGAAGAGAACTTTCATGGATTTCATTTGGGGATCCTCAAGTGAAATTTGTTAACGGTTAAAGCGCGATTCATTGGCGAGCGCTGAACGTCCTTGTTCAACCGGACTTCACCAGCCCGCCAGGGCGGCGTTGCCAGGTGTCGCGGTGCCTTGCTCCAGGCGCGCTTGGGCGTCTCTGTCTTTGGCCCAGACGGTGAGCAGTACCATCATTCCGAAACCGCCGACGATGAGCACCGGATAGGCGGCCAGCAACTCCAGCAGGGAGTACTTCCAGGCCAGCGGACGACCCACACCCAGCAGGGCGGCATAGAACCACGACACGCCAGAGAACGCCCCCGAGAACAGCGCCAGCATGCGCAGGCTGAAGGAGAGCTTCAGTAACGAGCCGGCTTTTTTCAGCGCCGGCAATACAGCGCGATGCAACACGAAGCCGTTAATGGTCAACAGCACAACGATGCCGATCTTGGCTTGTATTTTTGGATTGAGGAAATACTCCATTCCCTTGCCGGAATAATCGATCCCGACAATAGCAATGCCTGTAATCCAGAGCCAGACAAGTGCAATCGATACGGTTTTTTGAAGACTGTCCATGTGCGCGTCATCATGGTGACCCGACACATCGCCCTTCAAGAGTTGCTGGACCATTGCAATGTCACTGGTCAACACCAACCCGATTGCCACGCAGCAGGCGATAAGATGGAAATATACAACGCCCAAGCGCAAATATTCCACGGTGGACGAAGAAAACATACTAAGTTCCATGGTTACCTCTTGGATTCAATAGTGAATCGACTTGGCTCTCGGCACGGCATAATTAAAGTTTACCGTTGCTGATTTCAGTTAAGACTCGGCCATTACGATTAGTTAATCTTGCGGCATGATGCTGCGAAGATAAGAGTGACGCTCGCGAATGAACTTTCAGTCATTCGAATGTTTTCACTTTCAGGTAACAATAAATATCATCCGCACTGGGTGCCAATGAGGTTTAACTTGCGCGGATCAGGCAATGCTGGTGGGGTCGGCAGGGCTTCCACCCCATTCGAGGAAACGAAGCTTGTGAATCTCGCCCTCGCTGTCTTCGTAGACCAGGGTCACCGGCACCATGCCGGTCTTGTCGGAGGTATCGGTGCGCTGCAGTACCCGTTTCACATCGATTTCCATTCCGTAGTGGTAGTCGACGGCGGAGAGATGCGCGCCGGGTTCTTGCAGGCTGTTCTGGTCGAAGACACTGGGTGCGAGACTGGAAATCACGGCACTGACAATTGTGGCGATGCTCATAAGGCTTTACCTCTTCTGTAGTTCACTTGACAAGGACCTAATGTGACACGTGATGAGAGTGAAGTTCACCTCACCGCGACGAACGTGCCTGCCTGAAAAGCCTGTAGTGGCTGCAATCTCCCGGCAATTCCCCGCGCTTGACGCCTCTCGACCGTTCGTCCTTTAAACCCCGTATTTGCTGGGCAAAGTCCGTTTTTTAAGGAGGTCATGACATGTCATGACGGATTTTTCGTGCGGTGGTTGTGACAGTACGTGGACCGAAAATGCCAGCTATCGAGCCCGGGGGAAATGTCGGGTATTGGCCGATTACAGACAGCGTAACGGCCGGCGGATCGTAGTTTGGCGCGGAACCCGCGTCCGCGGCGATCACATAGGTGTGGACTCGCATCGACATGCCTCCTGCGCAAAGAGCTGATCGAGCCACGCGAGCGCATCGGCACGATTCGTGATGTCTGCGACGAATTCCTGACCACGTGCGGTGGCTTCCAGAGTCCCGGACGACGACCAGCGCTGCGATGGGTGATAGGTCAGGCCGACTCCGCCGCGCGCTGAGTTCAACCAGTCAGGTACCGACCAAATGGACGGGCGCAGCGCATGACTCTCGGTCAGTCGAAAGCCTGTCTTGAACAGGCCGAAGCCCGGCTGCCGGGCTATGCGACCGTCCAGCATCAGACGGTCGGCAGCAATGTAAAGCGTGTTGTTTTCCTTCCAGCCGGCCCTGGTGTGTGGGTGTTCTTCGAGCCAAGGGTAGCGTTCAGCCGCGTGCGTTCCATCGACACCCAGAGATAAGACCTCCCCGATTTGCAGCCACCCATATACGCGATGTTCGCGTTGCCCCTCGTATGACCAGCGGCCCTGGATTTGCGTCACCGGCCGGAACAGACCCCAGAAGAGGAACAAATCGCCGACGCCGACACCTTGCCCGGCGAGATGACTTTGAGCTGCGGCAAGCTGACCGAGTGCGCCGCGCCATCCAGGCGCGCGAGGGCGCACGCGGGGATCAAGATCTGGATCGAGGTGGCAAGGTGTTGCTCTCGTGTATCGGCCTCGGGTGAGCTGTTCGATAAGTGTCGGGATCGGTTCGGTCAGGTCGCCGAAGGTGATGGGCGTCGGCATACGTGTGGGGATGGGGAGCGAGATTGGTCGCCCCTCCAGTAGCGGGCTAGGGACTCCGCCGGCGGAGGAGTCGAAACCTTTGCGGGAGAGTACGAGTTTCATAAGCCGCCAGTGGTGAGGAGCCGCTTGAAGTTGTGGTCCGAGGTGATTGGTTCACCGTCGATGCTGAGCGCCGCCAAGGGTTTGAGCGTAGTCCTTCTCTAAGCGGCTATTGCCGATTCAGTGATTGCACCTATTGCTTGGATGACCGCTATAGCTCACCTGGGTGCGCCACGAGTCTCGATATTCATGAACCTCATCCCAGTCCTGACTGTACTCGCAGCGGTGGCATTTCCGGGTAAATTCTTGCACTACTACCATCTGATAAGAAGCGCCTTGAACTGGGGTGCATTTACATGAGTCAGCGAAAATCTTCGAAGAAAGTCCTGGCAGAAGAAATCATACCGGTCGAGCGATAAGAGCCGCACCGCCGCTAATACGCTGATCGTGCTCATCTCTGAATTAGCCAGTCAACCGTCAGAAATCGGCCGATTCTGCTGAAAAAGTCGCTCTGCCCAAACGGCCTGATCATTGACTGGTGATAACGCCTTTTTTGCACGCTGCTACGTGAAATCCGAGTCCGGAAGTCTCTGCCAAAAGTAAAGATTTCAACCTCGGACGCGTACTTTTCCAATACGCAAACCATGGCCGACTTTTCAATAGAATCGGCCAAAGGCTTCCACTCGAACGCATTACCTGATCGGCTGTTTTGTGGGACGAAGCGGTCACCGATGTTCCGCTGCCAACATTGACCTGAACTGAGAAATGATCTCTGAAGATAGCCCGGCAGCTTCGAACACTGCGCAGGTGAAGCTAACGGGTGCAGGGCCTGGAGCGGTTATGATGCGGTCTGCAACCACAGCTACTGGACTGCTTCGATAAAGAGTGCGCCCTTCATAACCTACGGCATTTTGTTGTAAGAAGTCAGCGCTGTTCGAGGTATGAGCAACCGTGTCGAGAAGCCCGGCCCTCGCAAGTGCCAGCGTTCCCCCGCAGATACCGGCAATTGTCGCTCCACTTGAACGACTAGCATGAAGAAAGTCTCGAATATCCGGTGCTTCTGC
The DNA here is from genome assembly GCF_056400405.1 of Pseudomonas sp. P5_B3. Taxonomy (NCBI): domain Bacteria; kingdom Pseudomonadati; phylum Pseudomonadota; class Gammaproteobacteria; order Pseudomonadales; family Pseudomonadaceae; genus Pseudomonas; species Pseudomonas sp. P5_B3. The sequence continues at coordinate 32,124 of NZ_JBFULI010000050.1, forward strand.
ACGTTCCCAGACCATTCCTCCAATGACGACAACAACGTCCGGTTTCCAGTCCAGACATTGTTGCAAACTGCTATCGACAGTTACAGCCAATCCACCCTGCGAGCGGAACTGCCCCGTAGCAGAAGCGAAAAACCTCACGTCGATCCCGTAAAACGGGGACGCAGTTCCAGCAATGAAAGCATATTCCCAGTCCGCAAAACCGGGTGTCAGTATCAATCCCACGCGTGCCATCAGTCCGAATCCTCCATGAATGCCAATAACACATGGCGACAACAAACATACATCAAGGGCTGCTTTGGGTCGAAATCTGCCCTGCTCGACAGGCATAAATCGGCCAGAAGCGGTGGGATGGACTCCTCCTCACTTCGGCATCTTGAGTGCCAGACTGAAAGTGCGAACCACAGTCAACGGTGAGAAGGAGTCCACACATGAAGCTTATGCGCATTGGGGTCGACCTGGCCAAGAACGTGTTTCAGATCCACGGCGTGGATTGTCATGAGCTACCCATCTGGCGGCAGCGTTTACCTCGTGATCGCTGGCTGCAAACGGTGCTGGAAAAGATCGAACCCGGCTGTGAGATCGGCATGGAAAGTTGTGGCGGTGCACATCATTGGGCGCGGCAACTACAAGCACGCGGATTTCGGGTGAAGCTGATCGCGCCGCAGTTCGTCAAACCGTACGTCAAGAGCAACAAGAACGACGCCAACGATGCCGAGGCGATCTGCGAAGCCATGAGCCGCCCCAGCATGCGCTTCGTCGCCGTCAAGACCATCGAACAACAGGATATCCAGGCGACGCATCGCATCCGGGCCAGCTTAATCGAACAGCGGACGGCCAAAGCCAATCAGATTCGTGGGTTGATCGCCGAGTACGGCCTCGTTGCTCCGAAGGAATTACTGATGCTGCGTCGCGCAATACCGTGCTGGCTAGAAGATGCAGATAACGGTTTGACGGCACGCTTTCGTCGTCTGCTGAATGGCTTGTGGGATGACCTTCGCGCATTGGATGAACGTGTTGGCCAACTCGACAGCGAAATATCTGCAATCGCGGCAAGCGAGCCGACTGCCATCCGTTTGCAGCAACTGCGCGGCGTCGGCCCGATGATCGCCACCGCACTTATTGCTGCCATCGGTGATGCCCGACAGTTTGCCAATGGCCGACAGTTGGCCGCCTCGCTAGGGCTGACGCCAAAGCAACACAGTTCTGGCGGCAAGGATCGACTGCTTGGCATCAGCAAACGTGGGGATGCTTATCTCCGAACGTTGATGGTCCACGGTGCGCGGTCGGCACTGCGCACAGCCAAGTCCAAAGACGATCGACTTAGCCAGTGGGTCGTCCGCTTAGCCGAGCGCTCACATCCCAATGTGGCCGCTATCGCACTCGCGAACAAAACCGCACGCATGGCTTGGGCGATGTTGCGCAACGACACTGATTACCAACCGGATCGGGCTGCGGCCTGATCTACCAAACCGACAAGTCTAACGAGTAAACAAACCGTCTACCCAGATTGCGAAGCAACCCGAACGATGGCAAACCGGTCGAACCGGCGTTGGCAAAACCCTCAAGTGTCCAGGTGCGTAAAGCACGTAGAAGCGATTGGGAGCCGGCGCGCGAATAGCCCATCATGGCCCTGCATCGAAACGATGCTGTATCCAGAGGCCGAATATACGTGTGCAGTCGGCACGGGCGCCAAAGCGAAGGAAGCTTCCCAACGAGGAGGAGTCCATATACGGTCTCTCGAAAATCATCAGAGTGGCTCCGACAAAATACGGCCAACTTCTGTCGGATCAGTTAGTCGTTCTTAACGTATTACTCATGTTCAATTAGATTGAGCGTTTCCTTCCAGAATCTCAAACCCATCATCAAGGGGGGCGTATCCAACAACTTTTCTGGTCTTATCAATAGAAAGGCGCTTATACCTGTTGTTTGAGACCCCATGGATAACGTGGAATCCGCTCAGTTCGGCCTCAACGCAATTTCTAAGTAGTGCGACAACATCCTTAAAACTGATAAAAGCAGCTACGTCCCTGGGACTGTGGCTCTCCCCTTGGTGAAACTTGGCTACGTTTGCAATACGGACTGCGATTGTTGTCATGTGACCATCGTTTGCATACATCGAAGCGAGAGCTTCCCCAAACACTTTGCTGACCCCGTAAAGATTGCCTGGTTTAGGTGCCATACATTCATGTATCTGGACATCTTTTGGATAACCTTCAATAGTCTGGGCACTGCTCGCAAATATGAAGCGCTTGCAGCCTTGAGCCCTTGCGGCGAATAGCATGTTGTAGGTCCCCACAATATTCACAGGAAGCAGGGAGGTCATGAAATCGGCGTCTGGGTTAGGGTCAGCAGCTAGATGAATCACGGTATGTATGCCTTCGCAAGCTTCAAGGCAACTGGCTTGATCCCTGATGTCGAGAGAGAAACGTTGTGCCGAGTCCGGAAGTTTTGAAACGTCTATATCGGCTAAACGCAAATCTGACTTATCGCCTTGCGCTGTCCAAAAAGCGCTGCCGATCTGGCCCGCAGCACCGGTGACTAAAATTTTTCGTGTTCTCATTTCAGCATGTCCTTATGGTAAACCTCACTATAGCCTCCCAGCCTTGTGGACCGTTTACAACCTCCAATAAGGGTGACAAGCATCAATTCTAAAGTCCGCTGCTGGCCGATTGTTGCCTTTCACCACCGGTTGAATCCACAGCCGAAAGCAGCCGGTCAGTCAGGGGATAGTTGAAGGGTATTCAGGGTGATGGTGGTAGCTGGCCAGGCAAACTTCGCTAGCATCGTTTGCAGCCATTTGGCGGTGATGCCAGATTGGAACGGGTGATCCGGTTAATGCGTGTGAGGGCGTTCATAGGGGCGCTTTCAAAAAGCGCTGTTCATGATCAGGCTCCGGCAACAGGCACGTGTCGTATTTCCCGAAGAGCCGATAACGATTAAGCGCAATGCGGTCGTACGCCCAATTTCGAAGTTTGCGAGGGAAGATGCGCAACAGGTTCACGGGGCGCCAGAGTGCGGAAAACTGGGCGATGACTTCGAAAAATGCATCCGAACGGTCCCAGTAGTGTCGGTCGCGGATCACCGCCATGGTGTCGAATTGATCCATGGGCAAACCTGCCCACGCGAGCAGAGCCTGCCCCTCGGGTGACTGAACCGCCGCCAACCGCACTCGACGCTGGCGGTCATGGCGAATCAAGAACCTCACCCAGCCATTGCACAGCTTGCAGACGCCGTCGAACAGGACCACCGTCTCTCCTGGTTTGAGCAGTGGCGCGGGTGAGGGGCGGATTTGTGAGGCTGGCATAAGCGTAGGTCCAAGGGAGCCTGGTTATCCCGGATCATAACCGCGTGCCAGCGTTAAAGTCTGCATTTGGCTGTGGATTCAACCGGTCGATGCGACACAACTGAATTCTGTGTAAGCAGAAGGCGTATTGCCGCAGTCCTCAATCGACTGTGGAAAGGCCATGCTTGTGTGCGTAGGCGTACAGATCTACGCGGTTCGTCAGGCCCAGCTTGCTGTAGATCGATGTTAAATGGTTGCGCAGCGTGTGCTCGCTGATGTGCAACTTCTCGGCCACCAACTTGCCAGGGGCTGAGGGGTCGCTGGCCAGCGAGGCGATGGTTTGCTGCTCGCGGCGCGTCAGCTTGGCGATTTTGTGTTGCTCCGGGTCTATATCGCGCTCGGCTTTCTTGCGCGCCAGTTCAAGGAAGATACGGCTGGTCGCATTGCGGTCAATCCAGAGTTCGCCGTCATGCACTTTTTCTATGGCTTTGAGCAATGTCGATGCGGAGGCCGACTCCCGCTTGTCCACCACGCCACGTGCGCCCGCCAGCACCGCACTGTCATGCAGCGCCACGTCGCTCGATCCTGTCACTACCAGAATCCTGGCTTTGGTCTGGCTGTGCAAGTCGGCCAGCGACTCGATACAGTCCTCGCTGTCCAGGTCCAGTACCACCACATCTGGTGTGTATTGGTGCAGCGAAAGCAGGTATTCCGCCACCGACGACACCGAACCCGCCAGCATCAATCTCGGTTGAGCGCTTTCCACCAGACGCTCAAGACCCCAGGCCACGAGCGGTAGTGCTACTAACAGGACTTGAATTGGCATGCGGGTCGCTGCCTCTTTAGACGGGTTGTGTTAGCTGATCATGATAGCAATCGTTGCAGCCTGTAGCTTTTTTCTATAGCGCTTCAGGCACCCCCTCCCATGACATTTGTCCCGTAAAGCCCTGTTTTCATGGCTGATTGACTCCCAGAAAAAAAGGGATAGCGCGCTCATGTAGAAAGCAGCGGTCGTTTTTAGACTGCAACCATGAAAGGCACATACCGAGTTGAGCCCCGTGAACAAGTCACCCTGTCGCTGCAACTGACCGACGGGAGCCACGGTGTCACCCGTGACATCAGCGCCTCCGGTTTGTATTTCGAAACCGATAGTGAGCTGCAGGTGGGTAGCTTGATTGACTTCGAGATCGAACTCGACACTCCCGGCGGCCCCATGAAGTTCAAGGCTCAAGGACAAATTGTGCGCATTGAGCCACAAGGCGGCAGGACCGGGGCGGGCGTGAAGCTGCTGGCCAGCCGGCTGGTGCCGGTGGAATGAGGTTTTCGTGGGTTGAGGAAGAAACGGCTAGTGGCTGTTAGCGGCCCACGGCGTTTTTTTGCTCAGGGTGACATTCTTGGGAGAAAGACATGGCGAGCACTACAACTACAAGCGGCGGAACCGTTACCTCGTTTTCCAACACGCCGCAGGCGAAGGATGACATCTTCAGCACCACTGAAAATCTGCTGGGGGTCGTGTATTGGGACGTCATGTCCAATGACCTCGGTGGCAACGCGAAGACACTCTGGTCACTCGACAACGCGGACAGTCTTTCTACTGTCACCAAGGTTTATGCTCCGGCCGACCTCCTGACCCAGGATACGGCGAGGGCTGAGGCGACGAGTTCTGACACCAGTTTGAATGGTGCAAGGATCTGGATCACCTCGGACGGCAAGGTCGGCTACGACGCCGCTACTTTCTCGTCTGCGTTCAAGGAACAACTCCAGGCGCTCGCCACTGGTGAACTCCTGACGGACAGCTTTACCTATGCGATTCGTCTTGGCAACGGAACGCTCAGTTGGGCCACTGCTACCGTGCAGTTTTCGGGCGTGAATGATGGTGTGATGCTCAGCATCGGAGGGCAGGCCGGCACGGTGACCGAAGACGCCGACACCACGGCGAGCGCGACCGACTCGCTGACGGCCAGCGGCACGATTGTCTTTAACGACGTCGACCTGAGTGACACGCACATGGCGACGTTCGCGCCGGCGGGGGGCAACGCTACTCATCTTGGTACGTTCGTGCTCTCGCCGGTAAGCGAAGCCGCGAACGCGGCCAACGGTTCGGTGCAATGGACGTACAACCTGAGCAATGCGGCGGCGCAGTACCTGGCCCAGGGACAGACAGTCACTGAAACTTACCTTGTCACCATCAGCGACGGTCATGGTTCGTCGGTAACGCAGAATGTGACCATCACCATCACCGGCACCAACGACCAGCCGACGGTGACGGCGGCCGAGGTCGAAAGCGGGGCGGTGACCGAAGACGGCACCACGATGACCAGCGGCAGCTTCGCCTTCGGCGACGTGGACCTGGCCGATCACACCCATGTGGCCAGCGTGAGCGCGCCGGCCAATGCGCTGGGTACGCTGGTGGCCAGTGTGAGCGATGAGAGCACCGGCGACGCGGTGGGCAGCGTGGGCTGGAGCTATACGCTGAACAACAGCGCGGCGCAGAACCTGGCCGAGGGCCAGACCAAGACCGAAGTGTTCACGGTGACGCTGACCGATGACTTTGGGGCGACGGTGAGCAAGGCCGTGACCATCACCCTGACCGGGACCAATGATGCGCCGACGGTGACGGCGGCAGAAATCGAAAGCGGGGCGGTGATCGAAGACGGCACCACGGTGGCCGGCGGCAGCTTCGCCTTCGGCGACGTGGACCTGGCCGATCACGCCCATGTGGCCAGTGTCAGCGCGCCGGCCGGGGCGCTGGGGACGCTGGTGGCCAGTGTCAGCGACGAGAGCACCGGCGACGCGGTGGGCAGCGTGGGCTGGAGCTATACGCTGAACAACAGCGCGGCGCAGTACCTGGCCGAAGGCCAGACCAAGACCGAAGTGTTCACGGTGACGCTGACCGACGACTTCGGGGCGGCGGTGACCAAGGCCGTGACAATCACCCTGACCGGCACCAATGACGCGCCGACGGTGACGGCGGCAGAAATCGAAAGCGGGGCGGTGATCGAAGACGGTACCACGGTGGCCAGCGGCAGCTTCGCCTTCGGCGACGTGGACCTGGCCGATCACGCCCATGTGGCCAGTGTCAGCGCGCCGGCCGGGGCGCTGGGGACGCTGGTGGCCAGTGTCAGCGACGAGAGCACCGGCGACGCAGTGGGCAGCGTGGGCTGGACCTATACGCTGAACAACAGCGCGGCGCAGTACCTGGCCGAGGGCCAGACCAAGACCGAAGTGTTCACTGTGACGCTGACCGATGACTTCGGGGCGACGGTGAGCAAAAACGTGACCATCACCCTGACCGGGACCAATGATGCGCCGACGGTGACGGCGGCCGAGGTTGAAAGCGGGGCGGTGACCGAAGACGGCACAACGGTGGCCAGCGGCAGCTTCGCCTTCGGCGACGTGGACCTGGCCGATCACGCCCACGTGGCCAGCGTGAGCGTACCGGCCGGTGCGCTGGGGACGCTGGTGGCCAGTGTGAGCGATGAGAGCACCGGCGACACGGTGGGCAGCGTGGGCTGGACCTATACGCTGAACAACAGCGCGGCGCAGTACCTGGCCGAGGGCCAGACCAAGACCGAAGTGTTCACGGTGACGCTGACCGACGACGTCGGGGCGACGGTGACCAAGGCCGTGACCATCACCATCACCGGCACCAACGACCAGCCGACGGTGACGGCGGCCGAGGTCGAAAGCGGGGCGCTGACCGAAGACGGCACCACGGTGACCAGCGGCAGCTTCGCCTTCGGCGACGTGGACCTGGCCGATCACGCCCATGTGGCCAGCGTGAGCGCGCCGGCCAATGCGCTGGGGACGCTGGTGGCCAGTGTGAGCGACGAGAGTACCGGCGACGCGGTGGGCAGCGTGGGCTGGAGCTATACGCTGAACAACAGCGCGGCGCAGTACCTGTCCGAAGGTCAGACCAAGACCGAAGTGTTCACGGTGACGCTGACCGACGACTTTGGGGCGACGGTGAGCAAGGACGTGACCATCACCCTGACCGGCAGCAACGACGCGCCGACGGTGACGGCGGCAGAAATCGAAAGCGGGGCGGTGACCGAAGACGGCACCACGGTGACCAGCGGTAGCTTCGCCTTCGGCGACGTGGACCTGGCCGATCACGCCCATGTGGCCAGCGTGAGCGCGCCGTCCGGGGCGCTGGGGACGCTGGTGGCCAGTGTGAGCGATGAGAGCACCGGCGACGCGGTGGGCAGCGTGGGCTGGAGCTATACGCTGAACAACAGCGCGGCGCAGTACCTGGCCGAGGGCCAGACCAAGACCGAAGTGTTCACGGTGACGCTGACCGACGACGTCGGGGCGACGGTGACCAAGGACGTGACCATCACCCTGACTGGTAGCAACGACGCGCCAGCGCTCAGCTTCGCGACGGGCAACGAGGCCGGCGCGGTGCAGGAAGACACCAAGCTCAGCGTCAGCGGCCAGTTCAGCTCGACCGACATCGATCACAATGCCACCGCCAGTTGGACCATCAATGGCCCATCCACCGGCACCTACGGTTCGATCGCCGTCGACAGCACCGGCCAGTGGACCTACACGCTGGCCAACGGCACCGATGGCGTTGCCAGTGCGGTGCAGGCGCTGCAGGCGGGCGAGAGTCACAACGAAGTGTTCAGCGTGCAGGTCAGCGACGGCCTCGGCGGTGTCGCCACCCAACTGGTGACCGTCACCATCACCGGCAGCAACGACGCGCCAGTGCTCAGCTTCGCGACSGGCAATGAGGCCGGCGCGGTGCAGGAAGACACCACGCTCAGCGTCAGCGGCCAGTTCAGCTCGACCGACATCGATCACAATGCCACCGCCAGTTGGACCATCAATGGTTCGCCAACTGGAACCTATGGCTCGATCGCCGTCGACAGCACCGGCCAATGGACCTACACGCTGGCCAATGGCACTGATGGGGTCGCCAGTGCGGTGCAGTCACTGCAGGCCGGCGAGAGCCACAACGAAGTATTCAGCGTACAGGTCAGCGATGGCCTCGGCGGTGTCGACACCCAACTGGTGACCGTCACCGTCACCGGCAGCAACGAYGCGCCSGTGCTCAGCTTCGCGACSGGCRATGAGGCCGGCGCGGTGCAGGAAGACAGCACGCTCAGCGTCAGCGGCCAGTTCAGTTCGGCCGACATCGATMACGATGCCACGGCGACCTGGAGCATTGCGGGTACGGACACGGGCACCTTTGGCTCGATCGCCGTGGACCCCACCGGCCAGTGGACCTACACGCTGGCCAATGGCACCGATGGCGTTGCCAGTGCGGTGCAATCACTGCAGGCGGGCGAGAGCCACAACGAAGTGTTCAGCGTGCAGGTCAGTGATGGCCTGGGCGGCGTCGCCACCCAACTGGTGACCGTCACCATCACCGGCAGCAACGACGCGCCAGTGCTCAGCTTCGCGACCGGCAATGCTGCCGGCGCGGTGCAGGAAGACACCACGCTCAGCGTSARYGGYCAGTTCAGYKCGGCCGACATCGATCACGATGCCACGGCGAGCTGGAGCATTGTCGGGTCAAATACCGGCACCTTTGGCTCAATCGCCGTGGACCACACCGGCCAGTGGACTTATACGCTGGCCAATGGCACCAATGGGGTTGCCAGTGCCGTGCAATCGCTGCAGGCCGGCGAGAGTCACAACGAAGTGTTCACGGTGCAGGTCAGCGACGGCCTCGGCGGCGTCGACACACAGCTGGTGACCGTCACCATCACCGGCAGCAACGACGCGCCGGTGCTCGGTTTCGTGGCGGGCAACGAGGCCGGCGCGGTGCAGGAAGACACCACGCTCAGCGTCAGCGGCCAGTTC
>NZ_JBFULI010000051.1:0-39998 GCF_056400405.1 Pseudomonas sp. P5_B3
CCAGTCAGGGTGACGAAAACGATGTGGGCAGAAGTTCTAGCGCGGTTTGAAAAAAAGACACCGGCCAGTGTCATGACGAAATTGATACTGGAGCAGGCTGTTCCTGCCGAATGGGTKGATCAGGTGTTTGAAGAACACCGTCAACGCCAGTACCCGCGTGAGCTGTTGTTTTCGACCATCGTTGAGCTGATGTCCCTTGTTTCATTGGGTYTRCGSCCKTCTTTRCATGCCGCTGCCCGGCAAATGGAGGGGCTGCCGGTTACCTTGGCGGCGCTCTATGACAAGGTCAGCCGCACAGAGCCCGCGTTGCTGCGGGCGTTGGTTACAGGAAGCGCCGAGCGCTTGGCTCCGACGATARARGMGTTGGGCTGTTCAGCCATTTTGCCKGGCTGGCAGCTGCGCATTGTCGACGGCAACCACCTGYCTTCTACTGAAAAACGCTTGGGGGCTTTGCGGCGTGAGCGAGGTGCGGCGCGACCAGGGTTTTCAGTCGTGGTCTACGACCCGGACCTCGATCAGATCGTCGACTTGCAGCCATGCGAGGATGCCTACGCCAGTGAGCGCGTCAGCGTGCTGCCGCTGTTGGCCCGCGCCACTAAGGGCCAGCTGTGGATGGCCGATCGGTTGTACTGCACGCTGCCCGTCATGCAAGCCTGCGASGAMGCGGGGGCTTCGTTCATTATTCGCCAGCAAAGCAAACATCCACGGTTGATTGAGGAAGGCGGCTGGCAAGAATCTGTGGCCATCGAATCCGGAACGGTGMGCGAGCAAATCATCGAACTCAAAGGTGGTCACCGCTGGCGCCGAGTTGAACTGAACCTACAGACCCCTACTGACTCAGGTGACACGGTGATGTGGTTCTGGAGCAACTTGCCCGACACCGTCAGCGCCGGGCAGATCGCCGAGTTATACCGTCGTCGCTGGAGTATCGAAGGGATGTTCCAGCGCCTGGAGTCGGTGCTGGACAGTGAAATCGAAAGCCTTGGCGCTCCGCGGGCGGCGTTGCTGGGATTTGCTTCAGCGATCCTGGCCTACAACGTCCTGGCAGTGCTCAAGCGCAGCGTGGAACAGGCTCATCGCGAGAYATTGCCCGAAGGCTGGGAAGCTTCGATCTTCCATCTGACGGTACAAGTGCGTAGCGGATACGAGGGCATGCAGATCGCACTGCCCTCGGATTACCTGACACTTCAAACGACCTCAGAAACGCTGGCAACACGACTGTTGGCGCTCGCCAGGAATATCAAGCCCAAGCAAGTGGCCAAAAGCCTACGTGGTCCCAAAATCGCCAAACCCAAGGAGTGGCTGGACGGCAAAGCTGCGCATGCTCATGTGTCGACGGATCGGGTGCTCAAGGCCCATAAAGGGAAAACACCTTGAAAGGGCTGGCCGTAAGGGCGAAACCATATGTCGCCGTTACCGCAGGAATGGATATGTACACGGTCAACAAAAGACAGGTCGGCTTTCAGGCCGCCTCGATTAATGACGGATCAAAGCTCGAACCGCAATTCAGGCCAGATCGGCGACGTACCCCGCTTCTGCGACTCAAGAATGGCCCTGCACAACGAACACAGCCGCTGGTCCTGAAACACCCGGCGATCAACGCTCGACCAGCGCGGCTGTGCCGGCAACAGGCTGCCACACAAGGTGCGGTCCGCCGAGCCACCCAGCTCCAGTTGACGGGTCACCAGATGCACCCGCACTTCCTGGCAGGCGAACAGATCCAGCTGTTCGTCAGGCTCGATCAGTTGGTAGGCAAATAGTGACCAGGCGGGACGCGGCATCGGGGGCTCCAAATCGGGGGCGCCACCTTAGCCGAAAGCCTGCTTCTAGAAAAGTGTCATAACAGTGGTTTTAGAGTAGGCCAGACATTTTCCAGCAACTTGTCCTGGGCCCCGGCCGCCGGGTGTATGCCGTCGGCCTGCATCAAGTCCGGATGGCCGCCCACGCCGTCGAGGAAAAACGGCACCAGCGGGATCTTTTTCTCATCGGCCAGGTTGCTGTAGACCTCGGCGAAGGCCTTGGTGTAGCGGGCACCGTAATTGGGCGGCAGTTGCATGCCGAGCAACAGCACCTTGGCACCGCTGGCCCGGGAGCTGTCGATCATCGACGCAAGGTTTTGTTGCAAATTAGCCGGGGGCATTCCACGCAGGCCGTCATTGCCGCCCAACTCGAGGACAACCAGCTCAGGCTTATGCTCTGCAAGCAGCGCAGGCAGGCGTGCCTGGCCTCCGGCACTGGTGTCGCCACTGATGGACGCATTGATCACTTTATCGTCGAAACCTTCACGCCTGAGCCGCTGCTCAAGCAGCGATACCCACCCCACGCGGGTATCCAGCCCGAAACCGGCGCTGATACTATCGCCAACGATCAGGACTGTACCCGCCGCTGCGTTTTGGGCCATACACATCAAGGCCAGGCCAGCACTCAATAACCACACACGCATCGGACTCTCCATGGGCGCAAGCATTCTCATCGCGAAGGACCTTAGCAAAGTGGTTCCCAGCGCGGAAGGTGAATTGACCATCCTGCACCAACTCAGCCTGGAACTGAACCAAGGCGACAGCCTGGCCATCGTCGGCGCTTCGGGCTCCGGCAAATCCACCCTGCTGGGCCTGCTTGCCGGCCTTGACCTGCCGAGCAGCGGCGAAGTCACTCTCGCCGGGCAAGGCCTGAGCAACCTCGATGAAGACCAGCGTGCGCGCATCCGTGCCGAGCACGTGGGTTTTGTGTTCCAGTCATTCCAGTTGCTCGACAGCCTCAATGCCCTGGAAAACGTCATGCTGCCACTGGAGCTCGATGGCCGCAAAGACGCCCGCGAACGCGCCACCCAATTGCTGCAACGGGTGGGGCTGGGCCAACGCCTGACTCACTCGCCGCGCCAGCTCTCCGGAGGCGAGCAACAACGCGTGGCGATTGCCCGCGCGTTTGCCGCAGAGCCCGATGTGCTGTTCGCCGACGAACCGACCGGCAACCTCGACAGCCACACCGGCGAGCGCATCAGCGACTTGCTGTTCGAGCTCAACAAGGAGCGCGGCACGACCCTGGTGCTGGTGACTCACGATGAACGCCTGGCCCATCGCTGCCGGCGCCTGATCCGTCTTGAAGCCGGCCTGCTGGTCGCCCCTCTGGAGCCTTGATGGCACGCCTGCCGCTGTTGCGCCTGTTCAGTCTCGCCATCCGCCAATTGCTGCGCGACGCCCGCGCCGGTGAATTGCGCGTGTTGTTTTTCGCCTTGCTGGTGGCCGTGGCCGCCAGCACCGCCATCGGTTACTTTGGCGCGCGCCTGAACGGCGCCATGCTGCTGCGCGCTACCGAGTTTCTCGGTGCCGACCTGCTGCTCGAAGGCAGTTCGCCTGCGCGCCCCGAACAGATAAGAAGCGGCACCGAACTGGGTCTGGAACACGCTCAGGTGGTGGAGTTCTCCAGCGTCATCGCCACCGATAACGGCATTCAGTTGTCCAGCATCAAGGCGGCCGATGACACCTACCCGCTACGCGGCGAATTGAAAAGCGCGCCCGCCCCCTTCGCCGCGGAAACAGTCGGTGGCGGACCGCAGCCCGGTGAAGCCTGGGTCGAGGCACGCCTGCTGACCGCCCTGGACCTGAAGATCGGCGACAGCATCGATGTCGGCATGAAAACCCTGAAACTGGCGCGGGTGCTGACTTACGAACCCGATCGCGCCGGCAATTTCTACAGTCTGACGCCGCGGGTGCTGATCAACCTCGACGACCTTGCGGCCACCGGCGTGGTGCAGCCCGGCAGCCGGGTCAGCTATCGCGAACTGTGGCGAGGTAACGCTCAGGCACTCGAAACCTATCGGCAACTGATCAAACCGGGGCTCGCCGCCAACCAGCGCTTGCAGGACGCCCGCGACGGCAATCGACAGATCGGCGGCGCCCTGGGCAAGGCCGAACGCTACCTGAACATGGCCAGCCTGGTGGCGGTATTGCTCTCCGGAGTGGCGGTGGCGCTGTCGGCAACCCGTTTCGCCACCCGCCGGTTCGATGCCAGTGCATTGTTGCGCTGCCTCGGGCTATCGCGCCGGGAAACCATGGTGTTGTTCAGCTTGCAACTCACTGTGCTCGGGCTGCTGGCCAGCATCAGCGGCGCCCTCCTCGGTTGGCTCGCACAACTGGGATTGTTTGCCCTGCTGCATGACTTGCTGCCGACCGACGTGCCTCCGGGCGGGCTGATTCCGGCCGTTGCCGGGATCGGCACCGGACTGGTGGCGCTGGCCGGTTTCGCCTTGCCGCCGCTGGCGGCCTTGGGCCGGGTTCCGCCATTGCGCGTGCTGCGTCGGGATATGCTGCCGATCCCTTCCAGCACCTGGATGGTCTACGGTGTAGCGCTGGGCGCCCTCGCCCTGATCATGTGGCGCCTGAGCCTGGACCTGGTGCTGACCTTTGCCCTGCTCGGCGGCGGCGTGATTGCAGCGCTGGTGCTGGGCGGTTTGTTGTTGCTGCTGCTGAAAAGTCTGCGGCGCATGCTTGCGCGTGCATCCTTGCCTTGGCGTCTTGGACTCGGGCAATTGCTGCGTCACCCGCTCGCTGCTGCGGGCCAGTCCCTGGCGTTCGGCCTGATTCTGCTGTCGATGGCGCTGATCGCCTTGCTACGTGGTGAGTTGCTGGATACCTGGAAAAACCAGTTGCCGAAAAACGCCCCCAATTACTTCGCCCTGAACATCCTGCCCACAGATAAACAGGCCTTCACCGATCACCTGATCGCCGTGTCGGCGCAATCGGCACCGTTGTACCCGGTGGTGCCGGGGCGCTTGATCAGCATCAACGGCGAGCCGGTGCAACAGATCGTCACCAAAGAATCCGCGGGTGATCGGGCGATCCAGCGCGACCTGAGCCTGACCTGGGCCGCGGACCTGCCGTCGGGCAACAAACTCACGGCCGGCAATTGGTGGAACGAACAAACTCCGGACGATGTTCCCGGCGTGTCGGTAGAAGGCAAGGTCGCCGAAAGCCTGAAAATCAAGCTCGGCGACCACCTGATTTTCAGCGTTGGCGGGATCAATCGCGAGGCGAAAGTCACCAGCCTGCGGGAGATCGACTGGGACAACTTCCAGCCGAACTTCTTCATGATCTTCCAGCCCGGCACCCTGAAGGATCTGCCGGCGACTTACCTGACCAGTTTCTACCTCGCACCCGGTCACGACCAGCAGATCGTCGACCTGTCCCGGGCCTTCCCGGCGGTGACGATCCTGCAGGTCGAAGCCTTGCTGGAGCAACTGCGCAGCATTCTCGCCCAGGTGACCCTGGCAGTGGAGTACGTGTTGTTGTTCGTGTTGGCGGCGGGGATGGCGGTGCTGTTCTCCGGCCTGCAAGCGACGCTGGATGAACGCATTCGCCAGGGCGCGTTGCTGCGTGCGCTGGGGGCGGAACGGCAATTGCTGGTCAAGGCGCGGCGCATTGAGTTCGGTTTGCTGGGCGCCGTCAGTGGCTTGCTGGCAGCGCTGGGTTCGGAAGTCGTGAGTTGGGTGCTCTACCGCTACGCCTTTGACCTGCCGTGGCATCCGCATCCATGGCTGATGTTGCTGCCACTGCTGGGTGCCGTGCTCATTGGTGGTGCCGGGGTGTTCGGTACCCGTCGGGCATTGAACGCCAGCCCGCTGACAGTCCTGCGCGAGGGTTGATAGACTCCTGCCATCCTCACCACAAGAAGCTGTCATGAGCCGTTACCGCCCTCCCCGCACTGCCGGCACCGCGCTGATCACCCCCGAGGGTGAAGCGCGGATGCGCGCCGAGTTCCATGAGCTGTGGCATGTACGTCGGCCCCAGGTTACCCAGGCTGTCAGCGAAGCCGCGGCCCAGGGTGATCGCTCGGAGAACGCCGAATACACCTACGGCAAAAAGATGCTGCGAGAGATCGACAGCCGCGTGCGCTTTCTCACCAAACGCCTGGAAGCGCTGAAAGTCGTCAGCGAAAAGCCCAGCGATCCGAACAAGGTCTATTTCGGCGCCTGGGTCACGATCGAAGACGAGGATGGCAAAGAGTCGCGCTACCGCATTGTCGGGCCCGATGAACTGGACCTCAAACTGGGCCTGATCAGCATTGATTCGCCGTTGGCCCGCGCCCTGATCGGCAAGGCACTGGACGCCGAAGTTCGAGTCCAGACACCGACCGGTGAGCAGTGTGTGTATATCGTGGCAATCTATTACCCATAAAACTCAACGGCGGGTGATCAGCCCTTGCCGGGCAACGCGGGTCAGTTGCCGGATCACTTCAGGAGCATCTTCGAGGCTGGGGGACTGAATCACTGCCAGATCGAAACTGTCGTCGGCGAATCGAGCGAGCGACTCACCGTCTTCGACAAACTGGATCAGGAAGGCAGCGGGACCGCCGGTACGACGTGGCCAGCCATCGAGATAACGCAGGAGCGTCGGCTGATGTTTGCCGCCAAGCAGGATTTTTGGATTGCGCTGGGTGAGATGTGCCGTGATCGGCGCGGGACGTACAACGGGGTTTAGTGCATTCATTGTGTCGTGTCTCTGCCTCAAAAGTCTGCATGGCAGGTGAGAGGCAACACCGAACCAGCGCTTTAGCGGTATTTCGAAGCCTGTCCGGCTTCTATCGGCAACTGGATGAGTCACCTGGCGCCCCGCAAGTAGCTGTTTAAATCGGCGCATGAGCAACATCCTAGAGAAGCTGACTGGACAGTGTCAAGAATGACGCTCAACAAAAAAGGCCCGCACGATGCGGGCCTTTTCGTTGAGCCAGAGCGGTCAGCCGGCGATGACACGGTCCGCCGAGAGTTTGCCCGCACCTTCGATCAATACCGCGATACTGCCACCGAGCAATGCCAGGGCGAATTCATAACCATTGTTGGCCATGAACAGACCATTGCTGATGTGCACCGAGAAAATCGCCACCAGCGACAGGAAGATCAGGCCAAGCGCGGCCGGGCGAACCAGCAAGCCGACGATCAGGGCCAGGCCGGCGAAGAACTCGGTGCCGCCCGCCAGTGCCGCCATCAGGTAACCCGGCGTCAGTCCGAGGCTTTCCATGTACTGCGCGGTTCCAGCCAGACCATAGCCACCGAATGCCCCGAAGAGTTTCTGCGAGCCGTGGGCGGCGAAGACGATACCGACAACGATACGCAGAACCGTCAGGCCGTAGCCAGCGCGGGTAGACAGTACCTTGTTGATCAGAGTGCTCATGCTGTTTCATTCCTTGCAAGTGTGTGTTGGTTGGCCGCTATATTAATCAATTAATTGCATGTTAAAAGCGCAAAAAACCCACCATTACAATCAGATTAGTTGATCATTTGCGTGAAGCAATCTTTTCTCCCTGGGGCTCCAACGACTCTCGCTCCCGGTCGAATGCCAAGTAATACTTGTTCACGCTATTAACATAGCTGACAGGCCCCATACCCACTTGCTCCATGGCAACGCGTTCGACCTGGAAGAACCACTGGTTGGGATTCAATCCTCGCCGCCGGGCTTCTGCGCGCATGCCTTGCACCCGCTCCGGCCCGATGTTGTAGGCTGCCAGCACGAAGGCCATGCGTTCGCGCTCGTTGAGTTTCGGGCTGGCAAAGAATTTGCGCCGGATCATCGCCAGGTACTTGGCCCCGGCCTGCACATTGCCGTCTACGTCCTGAATATTGTCGACCCCCACCCGCTGCGCCGCAGCAGGCGTGATCTGCATCAGCCCGGTCGGGCCACCGCCACTCCGTGCTGCGGGCTGCAACGCTGATTCCTTGAAAGCCAGCGCCGCCAGGTTCAGCCAGTCCATGCCCTGGGCATCGGCGTGCTTCTGCAGCACCGGGCGAAGTTTTTCCAGACGCTGCCGGTCCGCCTTGGCCAATGGATAGTGCACTTGATAGAGACGACGATAGATCCGCAGGAACGCGGCGTCCTGATCCGACGGTTTTTTGTAGACGGTGAGGAAGCGATCGATGCTGGCACGCAGCATCGAGGCATCACGGCGCACGAACCAGAACTCGTCCCCCGGATCGCTGATGAGTACCTGTTTGTCGAAACGCAGCCTGGGCAGGATCTTGCCCCAGCGTTCGGCAATCGGCTGCTCGACGATGGTCAGGTGGAAGATCCCGCCCTGGACCATCTCCAGCACATCCTCGACGGCAAGGCTCGGATCGACCCACTCGACTTTGACCGGTGGCAGTTTGTGCAGGGCAAGCTTTTGATTGATCTGGCTGACAGCATCCCCGGCGGCGCTGCCGGCGGGTAACGCCAGGGTCTTGCCGGAAAGCTGTTCAAGCCGGGTGTAGCGGCGCTCGCCCTTGATGCCCACCAGGACCAGCGGGATGTTGCTGGCAATCGGCTCGCTGGTGCTGACGGCGAAACCCGCTTGCAGATCGAGCAACTCACCTGGCGCCACCAGATCGCCCTCCCCGCGCTGCAATGCGCCGAGCAATTGATCCTTGGCCTTGGGAATGATCTTGAGGGTGATTTCCTGACCGTCACGGGCATGGCCGTTGAGGTATTGCTCGAACGCTCTCAAGCGATGGTATTCGACCCCGATCGCCTGCCCCTGGACTTCCCCGGAACTGTTACGGCTCTGGTTGACCAACACCCGCAGCACACGACTGCTGCGGATTTGCGCAAGGTCCCGTACCTCGCTGGCCGGTACGGCTTGCAGTGGCCCGGGCAGACGCGCGACCGCCGACATCGGCAGTAGCAGCGAACAGCACAGCAGTAGCAAAACCGAGGGACGAATCATCCACTCTCCGGAAAGAATATGAGGCCCGCTTCAATGACAGATGGCATCAAGCGCAGCGACAAAACAGAGCGCCCAGGGCGCTGGCAACGTGAGCAAGACTGGCACAATGATGGCAAAACTACCAACCCGGTCTGGCCCGCGGCTCAAGAGACAGCGTTAACCCGTTGTAGTTCTTGGCTTTTCTTATAAATCCACGGCTCTGATATGCTTTCCGGCCTTTGGGCCGAGGTAGCACCATGCAACTCATCGATATCGGCGTCAACCTGACCAACGCCAGTTTTGCCGACAAACACCAGGCCGTACTCGACCGTGCCTACGCGGCCGGCGTGTGCCAACTGGTGCTGACCGGCACCAGTGTCGAGGGCAGTGAACAGGCTCTTGAGCTGTGCCAGCAACTGGACGAAAGTGCTCAGCGCCTGTTCGCCACCGCCGGTATTCACCCTCATTGCGCCAGCGACTGGAACGCCGACAGCGCCCGACGGTTGCGCAGCTTGCTCAAGGAGCCGAATGTGGTGGCCGTGGGCGAATGCGGGCTGGACTTCAACCGTGACTTCTCGCCGCGTGCGCAGCAGGAAAAGGTCTTCGAAGAACACCTGGCCATGGCCGTTGAATTGCAGTTGCCCGTTTTTGTCCACGAACGCGATGCCAGCCAGCGTTTGCTGGAGATCCTGCGCGACTTCCGCGATCAACTGCCGGCTGCCGTGGTGCACTGTTTCACCGGAGAACAGAAGGCACTGTTCAGCTATCTCGACCTTGATCTGCACATCGGCATTACCGGCTGGATTTGCGACGAGCGCCGGGGCACGCATTTGCATCCGCTGGTCAAGGAAATCAAGCGTGGACGCCTGATGCTCGAAAGCGATGCACCGTATCTGCTGCCGCGCAGCCTGCGCCCCAAGCCGAAAAACGGGCGAAACGAGCCGGCGTACCTGACCGAAGTATTGCGTGAAGTGGCGCTGCATCGCGCAGAAAGCCAGGAAGATCTGGCGGCGCACACAACTGCGTGCGCACGGGCGTTTTATGGGCTGCCCACTATCGACCTGTAAACGTTACCCCTGTAGGAGCGAGCCTGCTCGCGATGCGATCTAACCGTCACCTCAATGGTGAATGTTGCATCGCCATCGCGAGCAGGCTCGCTCATACAAGGAGTAATGGTGCAGCCTGTTGATCTGCATCAAGAATCAGCCACCTGAGTAGCGGCACAATAATGGCACCTTGCCAAAACTGTTTCCGCTATCAGAGAAAACCTCCATGGGTGCCTGGCTTAGCAATATTTCGCTGAAATACAAATTCTGGGCGGTCAACGCCGTCGCCTTCATCACCACCCTGTTGCTGGTGTTATACGCGGTGCAGCTCGAACAGCACGCTCGCAGTCATGCCAACCAGGCTTCGGTCCAGGCCCAGGCGCGACTGCTCGAAGCCTGGCCCGCAGGGCAGCCGCTGCCCAACGCCGCAAATCTGCTGACGTACAATCGCGGGGGGGCGCCCATGCTCGATGGGCAAACCGTGCCGGAACTGGCCAATGCGAATGGCTGGGTCGAGATCAACGCGATGCCGCTGTTCGGTGACAACCCGTTGATGGGCGCCGAAGTCTTTACCCGCATTGGTGGTCAGCAGGTGGCCGTGATTGCCCACGGCCCAAGTCTGAGCCAGGTGTTTAGCGAGCGCTTCGCCAACTACGCGTTGGCCGTGTTCATCCTGATGCTGGCAATGCTCGGCGCATCGCAGTTATTGATCCGCTTCCTGCTCAGCCAGCTCAACACCTTGAAGGACGTCATGTTGCACGTGGAGAAAACCGGAGACCTGTCGGCCCGCGTGCCATTGGCTTGCAACGACGAAGTCGGGCAAATGGCCAATGCTTTCAACGCCATGCAGGCCGGTTATCAACGAGTGGTCAATACTGTCGCCAGCACCGCCCGGCAACTGGATGATGGTGCCGCGCGGCTGGCGGCCAGCATGAATGAAGTGCGCCACGGCATGCTGGGCCAGCAAAGCGAAACCGACCAGGCGGCCACGGCGATCAACGAAATGACGGCCACGGTCTATCACATTGCCCAACACGCAGGCGCCACCCGTGACCTTTCGCAATCGGCCGATACCCTGGCCAGCAGCGGGCGGGAAGTGGTGACGCGGGTGCAGAGGTCGATTGCCGGATTGTCTACCGGCGTCCAGCAGACCGCCGAGATGATTCAACGCCTGGCCGAGGACAGCCAGAAGATCAATGGCGTGGTCAACGTGATTCACAGCATCGCCGAGCAGACCAACCTGCTGGCACTGAACGCCGCCATCGAAGCGGCCCGGGCCGGCGAGATGGGGCGCGGATTTGCGGTGGTTGCCGATGAAGTGCGCAACCTCGCCAAACGCGTGCAGGCCTCCACGGACGAAATCACGATCATGGTGTCGGCATTGCAGGCCGGCACACGGGACGCCGTGGATTTCATGCAAGAGAGTTCGCTCAAGGCCGACGATTGCGTGCAGCAGGCGCAAGAGGCCGGGGCCGCTTTAGCCGAGATCACTGGCGCGGTAGCGCAGATGCGTGAAAGCAATACGCAAATTGCTGTGGCAGCCGAGCAGCAGAGTCAGGTGGCGCAAGAGATGAACCGGGCGGTGGTGAGCATCCGTGACGTGACCGAGAACACGGTGCAGCAGACGGTGACGTCGGCGACCACCAGCAATGAGCTGGCGGTGTTGGCCGGAGAGTTGAGCAAGGCTATCGGTCAGCTCAAACTTTGAGGGCCTCATCGCGGGCAAGCCCGCTCCCACAGGTTTCTCGGTTGATCGCAAACTTTGTGTTCAACCACTAACTACTGTGGGAGCGGACTTGCCCCGGGCGGCGTTCCGACGAAAGCGTCAGATCAGACAACATCATAATTGGCCATGACACCTATCAAGCCAATAGCCAGCCTTGATTCGCCGCCGGCATTGACCGGGCCTATTCTTCATTACATGTGTTCAACATGGATCGAGGATCAGCATCATGGGCAAACGTCACCCCAACCTTCCCGCCTGGCAATGGCGAGCGTACCCGAACAATCATCAGCACCCGACCAATCTGGTGCTGCACCTGATCGCGGTGCCGTTGTTCATCGTTGCGTTTCTGCTGATTGTGTCCGGGTTGTTCAGCCTGACCCTTTCGAACATCGCCATCGGCGTGATCGGGGTGATTGCGGCGCTGGCCTTGCAACGCCACGGCCACCGCCTGGAAACGCAAGCCGCCGAACCCTTCAGCGATCGCAAGGATGCGATATCGCGCCTGTTGGTCGAGCAGTTCCTGACGTTTCCACGGTTCTTCCTCAGCGGTGGCTGGTGGCGCGCCTGGCGTGAGCGCCACCGCCGTCACTGATCAGGCGAACACGGTCACCGTCTGCCGGCTCATGGCGATCAACCGGCCATCCGCGCTCCACATTTTCGCGGCAGCATGCCCGTAGCCGTCGGCGGCGTGCTCGGTCTCGACGAGATACTTGCACCAGTCCAGGGTGTTCAGTTCCAGCAGCGGCTGCACGAATTCGATGGTCCAGGTCAGCGTGCTGCCCATCGCCGGCTTCTTCAAAAACGGCATCAGGGCCGGTGGCCAGGCGTCCACCAGCGCCAGAATATGCGCCTCGCTGATGGCCTCTTCCTTTACGCCACCGCGCAAGCGCACCCAGCCGCCCATTTGCCGGGATGTGCTGCCGCTGAACGGCAGCCCGCCGACACTCCAGCGCATCGCCAGATGCCGCATGAATTCCGGGATGACGCCTTCGACAAAAGGCAATTCCTGGCACTCGTCCCAGTGCTTCATTTCCGGTGCCGGCTCAGCGACCACCGCCACTTCCGAAGGGCGTGAGGCGCCAAAACTGCCCTGGATCAATGTCACCACCTGCCCCTTCTGCATCACCCGGCCCAACACCTGGCTGACCGCCTTGCCTTCGCGCAACACGTCGACCTCAAAACTGACCGGAACCTGGGGTTCAACCGGGCCGACAAAGGTGATTGCCAGCGAGCGCACCGGGCGATCCGCTGGCACCCGGGCACGCATGGCTTCGTACTGCAGGGCGGCCACCAGGCCACCGAAACTGGCGCGCCCCTGGGCCCAGGAGGCCGGGATAGACAGCTCCGCTGGCTGACTACGGACAGCGTCGAGCAGTTCGGAAAAGCGCATGAAAACCTCAGGGATCGGAAAAAGATGAAGGGATCTTAACCATCTGGCGTAGTTGATACATCGCCTATTCCGGCCAAATTGACTGACAGATGAGCCGCACAAGGCTCGTGCCGAACATATAACCTGTAGGAGAGAGCCTGCTCGCGATAGCGCCCGGACAGCCAACATCAATGTTGAATGTCACGACCTCATCGCGAGCAGGCTCGCTCCTACAATGGATCTCCGGTGTTTTCAGGATTTGAAACATGCCTTGCTGAGTTTTTCCAGCACCCGGTCCGCACGCTGTTCAGCCTCGGCCATGGTAGCGTTCCAGACCGCAACACAGGGCTGCAAATCCGCTTCCTGTTCAGCCATGGCCAGCCATTGCACGCAATCGTGCCAGTCACCCAGCGCGCCCTGGGCCGCTTTCAATCGGGGCATGGCTGCTTTCGGCAATCGATCCAGCTCAGGGTAAGCGTCGATGCCATAGCGCACGCGCTTGATCAGCAGGCGCAGCCGATGACGGTCGTGGGCCGGGTCGTGCAGTGCCTCGTCGAGTTTTTCCCACTGCTTGCCCAGGCGTTTTTCGATGCGCTTGCGCAAGCCCTTGAGCAATCCCTGGCGCTGGGCGGCGCGCAGAAAACGCGGAAATGCATCGAGGACGATCAGCAATTGCGCAAGTTCAGGGCTGGCCGCCACGGCCGGATAGGCCTCGGCCATTTGCGCCATGCGCCGCTGTGCGGCTTGGGGTTGATGGTGCTGGAGCAGGTACGCCGCCAACACTTCGCGATCACGTAATGGCGTGCTCAGTTCGCCCACCCGGGAGGCGGCCGCTTCCAGTTGCTCGACACCGGGCTGCCCGCGCAAGGGTCGCAACAGGCTGCGCAACCGACGCATGGTAGTGCGCAGATCGTGTAACGCTTCGGGGTCAGTACGCTCTTTCAAGCGGGCCTGACAGGCCAGCAGACGAACTTCCAGGCCCAGGACACGAGCCACCAACCGATCGATCATGGGGGTTTACTCCGTAAACAGCGCCAGGCTGCAAGCTACGAGCTGCAAACCCGATGAGTCTTGCAGTTCATAGCTTAGAGCCTGCAGCTGCTTTTTGCCTTCAACGCCCCGCGCGCGACTCACGAATATAGAAACGGGCCTTCTCGGCCTTGTGGGAGCAGCCTTCGAACCCCTCGAATTGCTGCTGGGTCTTGGCCGCGGTCAACAGCGACAAGGCCTTGGAGTAGCTGACGGTCCCGGCGAAACCTTCGGCCTTGGCCAGATCCAGCTCATGCCACGCGGCATCCAGGTTACTACCGCAACTGTCGCGATAAGCGGTTTTGCCGGCACAACCGGCGAGCGCCAGGGCAATCAATGGCACGCAGATCCAGGCTTTCATCACTCACTCCTCAAAGATAGGTCAACAGTCGTGCAGGTAAGACGGTGTGGCACCTGAAAAGTGCCATTGGTCCGCTATGCAAACTATAGCGCCGAGGAGAATAACCATGTGCCGCCATGGAATGTCGAAAATACGACGCTCTTGCCCCACCGAACGACCATGGCGATTGAAGCATGACCCTCGATGGGTGCATTGTTGAACCATTCGAACGAGGGCGATTCATGAAAAAGCGTGTCGCACTGGTATTGGGCTCGGGTGGAGCTCGGGGTTATGCCCATATCGGGGTCATTGAAGAGATCGAACGGCGCGGCTATGACATAGCCTGTATCGCCGGTTGCTCCATGGGCGCGGTGGTGGGCGGGATCTACGCCGCCGGCAAACTCAATGAATACCGTGACTGGATCGAGAGCCTGGATTATCTCGACGTGTTGCGTCTGGTGGACGTCAGTTTTCGTCTGGGGGCGATTCGTGGCGAGAAGGTGTTCGGGCAGATCCGCAAGATCGTCGGCGAGATCAACATCGAAGACTTGCGCATCCCCTACACCGCCGTTGCCGCCGACCTGACCAACCAGCAGGAAATCTGGTTCCAGGAAGGTTGCCTGCATCAGGCCATGCGCGCCTCGGCAGCGATTCCCAGCCTGTTTACCCCGGTGATGCAGGGCAACCGCATGCTGGTCGATGGCGGCATTCTCAACCCGCTACCGATCGTGCCGGTGGTGTCGAGCCATTGCGACCTGATCATCGCGGTCAACCTCAACTCCACCAACCAGCGCCACTATCAAATGCCGGTCATCCAGCGTCCCGCCGCCTTCAAGACCCGCTTCGACAGCCTTATCAACTCCCTCGGCTCGAAGCTGCCGTTCCGCCGCAAGCAGGCCGAGCAACTGTTGCTCCTCGAGCAGGAAGCCCTGAGGGCCGAAGGGGCAGACCTCAATCCGTGGATCGAATCCGCCCAGCCCGAAGCGCAGCAACCCGCGGCCGCTCCGCAAACCGGTGGCGCACCCCGCTCCGCCACCGGTTCGTTCATCATCGACAACGTCGGGCCGGCGTCCTTGCTGGATTTGATCAACCAGAGTTTCGAGGTGATGCAGACGTCGCTGGCGCAGTACAAGATTGCCGGGTATCCGCCGGACATCCTGATCAACGTGCCCAAGCGCGTGTGCCGGTTTTTCGAGTTCTACAAGGCGCCGGAGCTGATCGCGCTGGGACGGGAGATTGCGCGGGATACGCTGGATCGGTATGAGAATGAGCAGAACTGAAAGTCTGAAAACTCTCGATTGAATGTAAGGGCCTCATCGCGAGCAAGCTCGCTCCCACAGGGTTCGCGTCGTACACATGATTGTGACCGACACGGTCATTGTGGGGGCGGCGGTGCGGCGATCCGACTTGCCCGCGATGGGGTCGGATCATTCAGCACAAAACTAAAGGCTACCCTCACCCAACAACCGATACCCCACCCCCGCCTCGGTCACGATGAACCGTGGCCGGGTCGGGTCATCCGCCAGTTTCTGGCGCAAGTGCCCGACCACGATGCGCAGGTAATGAGTGTCGTCGGTGTGAGTCGGTCCCCAGATGTCCTTAAGCAATTGCTGCTGGGTGATCACCCGCCCGGGATGCCGCGCCAGTTGCGCCAGCACGGCGTACTCCTTGCGAGTCAGAGCGACTTCGACATCGTCGAGCAGCACCCGGCGATACGCCAGGTCGACCGTCAACGGACCGAAGGTCAGCGCCGCTTGTTGCACCTCGCCGACGGGCGCCTGGCGCAACAACGCACGAATCCGTGCCAGGAATTCCTGAATGCCGAACGGCTTGGTCACGTAGTCATTGGCACCGCCATCCAGGGCTTCGACCTTCTGCCCTTCACCGGCGCGCACCGAGAGCACCAGTACTGGCACCGTCGACCACTCGCGAAAATCGCGCAATACCTGTTGGCCGTCCATGTCCGGCAAGCCGAGATCGAGCACCAGCAAATCCGGTTTGTTCAACGCGGCTTGTGCCAATCCTTCACTGCCGGTGCCGGCCTCCAGCACTTTATAGCCTTGGGAAGCGAGGCTGATGCGCAGGAATTTGCGGATCTGCGGCTCGTCGTCGATGACCAAAATGGTCGCGGTCTGGCTCATGAATTCACATCAACACAAAGAAGTGGCAAGAGAGTAGCGCAAGCACGATCAGGCTTCACTCTCGTATCCCGGCTGAGCCTGTAGCGGCAGGTGCAACGTGATGCAGGTACCGCGCCCCTCGATACCGTCGGCAACGCTGATGCGCCCGCCATGGGCTCCGACCATGCCCTGACAAATTGCCAACCCCAGCCCGGTACCCTGCCCGCCACGATCACCCCGCGCCGCGGTGTAGAACATGTCGAAAATCTTCGCCCGCTCTTCTTCCGGAATCCCCGGTCCCTCATCGCTGACCGAGAAAAACAGCTCACTGTCATCGGCCCCGGCGCGCAATTGCAAACGCCCGTGGGACGGCGAAAACCGCGCGGCGTTTTCCAGCACGTTGACCAGTGCCTGTTCGATCAGCGCGGCATGCACGAACAGCAGCGGCAATTGCGCCGGTACTTCGGTGCTGACCTGCAGCGACGCGAGTACCGCGCGCAAGCGATTGAGCGCACTGCCGATGATATCGGCCGGCGACACCCAGTCCCGTGCAAGCTTCAGCGCGCCGTGGCCCAGCCGGGTCATGTCGAGCAGGTTTTGAATGTAGCGGTCGAGACGTTCGGCTTCATCGCGGGTGCCTTCGAGCAACTCACGTCGATCCTCCAGCGGGATCGCCTCACCCAGGGCCAGCAGGCTGTCGATACTGCCGCGCATGGACGTCAACGGTGTGCGCAAATCGTGGGACACCGAAGCCAGCAAGGCACTGCGCAGTTGCTCGGTTTCGCCGTGCAGCCGCGCCGCTTCCAGATCATCGGCCAGTTGTGCCCGGGCCAGCGCCTGGGCCAGCGGCTGGCTCAGCGCGGTCAACAAGCGTCGGCGCTGGCCGCTCAGGGTCTGGCCTTCCCTGGCGCACACGCCGAGCAACGCCAACGGGCCGTCCTCCACCGATAATGGCCACCACCACCAGCGGCCGAACGGCAAGGTGCCGGTGCCCGCACCCGCCGGTTGGTCGTGCTGCCAGGCCCAGTCGGCGGCGGCGCGCTCGGCTTCGGCAAACTCCAGCGGGCCACCGGTTTCGACTTTCCAGCCACTCTGCCCGTCGCGATTGAGCAGGCACAGTTGTACGTCGCTCCAACCGTTGAGGTGCTGGGCGGCCGCGCTGACCACGGCCTGGCGGTCGGTGGCAGCGGTAAGTTTGCGCGACAGGTCGAGCAATTCAGTGGTCTCTTCCTGGGTATCGCGCAGCGCCTGCAATTGCCTGCGCTGGCGCGCCGCGAGGTTGCCGGTGAGGGCCGCCATCAGCAGGAAGAACAGCAAGGTCAGCACGTCTTCTTCGCGCTGGATGCTGAAAGAGAAAATCGGTGGAATGAACAGGAAGTCATAGGTCAGGAACGACAGCGCCGCACAGGCCAGCGCCGGCCCGAGACTGCTGCGCACCGCCACCAGCAATACCGCCGCAAGGAACACCAGCGAGATGTTCGGCAGTGGCAGCACGCTCGCCACGGCCCAGGCCAGGGCGCTGGCCAGAACCGTCGCGACAACGGCCAATGCGTAGTCGAACCAGACCAGCGAATGCATCGACCGCTGATGGGGTTGATCCTGTTGGTGGTCGCTGTCGAGAACGTTGATTTCCAGCCCGCGAGCATTGCGCAGCAACCGCGCTGCCAACCCGCCACCGAACAGACGCCGGCGCAAACGCGGTCGGGACTGACCGACCAGCACCAGGCTGGCACGACGTTCGGCGGCATGCTGGATCAGGGTCTTCGCCACTTCACCGGCGCGCAGCAACACTACTTCGCCGCCCAGTCGTTCGGCCAGTTGCTGGGCGCTTTGCAGGCGCAGGCGCGACTGCTCGTCACGCACGCTGCCGTTGTCCACGTGCACCAGACTCCAGGGCAGGTGCCGCCGCTGGGCCACACGACTGGCATGCCGTACCAAACGCTCTGCCTGGGCATCGCCGTCGACCCCTACCAGCAAACGCCCGCGCACGGCCGGTGCCGCCTGCCCCAACTGACGATACCCTTGGGCCAGATCGTTATCGACCTGAGCCGCCGCGGTTTGCATCGCCAGTTCGCGCAGGGCCGTCAGGTTGGTCTGGGAAAAGAACGCGTCGATGGCCGCCCGCGCCTGCTCCGGCACATAGACCTTGCCGTCGCGCAGGCGCTCCAGCAGCTCCCGTGGCGGCAAGTCGATCAGCAGCAGTTCATAGGCTTCCTGCAACACCCAGTCCGGCAGGGTTTCACGGACCTGCACGCCAGTGATGCCGCGCACCTGGTCGTTGAGGCTTTCCAGATGCTGGACGTTGACCGTGGTGTAGACGTCAATGCCCGCGGCGAGCAGTTCCTGAATGTCCTGCCAGCGTTTTTCGTGACGACTACCGGGGGCGTTGGTGTGCGCCAGTTCGTCGACCAGCACCAGTTTCGGCTTGGCTTTGATCAGACCGTCGAGGTCCATTTCTTCGAGCATCACGCCACGGTATTCCGAGCGCACCAACGGCTGCTGCGGCAAGCCGCCGAGCAGAGCCTCGGTTTCGGCGCGGCCGTGGGTTTCGACGACGCCGGCGATGATTTTCACCCCTTGGCG
This sequence comes from Pseudomonas sp. P5_B3, assembly GCF_056400405.1. Taxonomy (NCBI): domain Bacteria; kingdom Pseudomonadati; phylum Pseudomonadota; class Gammaproteobacteria; order Pseudomonadales; family Pseudomonadaceae; genus Pseudomonas; species Pseudomonas sp. P5_B3. The sequence continues at coordinate 18,884 of NZ_JBFULI010000051.1, forward strand.
TAACTGGGTGTGGGCCGCTTGCAACATAGCGTAGGTCTTGCCGACACCCGGCGCAGCGCCGAGAAACACCTTGAGCCGGCCACGGCCATCGCGGGGCAGGTCTGCTAACAGCGCGTCGGCGCGGCCGGAGTTGCTCATGTTTGAAGTTCTCGTTTTTCTGATGTTGATGTGATGCTTTTCAGGCCGTCATCGCGAGCAGGCTCGCTCCTACATTTGGAATGCGCACATCTGTAGGAGCGAGCCTGCTCGCGATAGGCCGCGCCACGGATCTAAAGTTTTTCCAGTGCCAGATTCAACTCAAGCACATTCACCACCGGCGGGCCTACCAGTGGCTGTTCGATGTGGGCGTCCAGCAGTTGCTGCAGGGTCGCCACCGGCAGGTTGCGCGCCGTCGCGACACGCACCAGTTGATAGGCAATCGCCGCCGGTGGCAAGTGCGGATCGAGACCGCTGCCGGACGTAGTGACCAGCGCCAATGGCACCGGCCCCTGGCCTGGCACCAGCAGTTTGTTGGCATCGTCGATGACCCGCGTTGCCAGCGCCGGGTTGCTCGGCGACAGGTTGCTGGCACTGCTCGACACGGTGGCAAAGGCACCGGCCGAAGGACGCGGGTGGAACCAGGCATCGTCGACGAAATCCTGGGCGATCAGCGAGGAGCCGCGGACCTTGCCCTCGGCATCACGCAGCAGGCTGCCATTGGCCTGATCCGGGAATGCAACCTGGGCCACCCCAGTGACTACCAGTGGATAAGCCACGCCGGTGATCAGCGTCATCAGGACCAGCAGGCTCAGGGCCGGGCGTATCAATGTGGACATTTCAAAATCCTCGAATTCACAAGTCAGGTGCACCGTGGCGCATCCATCGCGAGCAAGCTCGCTCCCACAGGGTATGGGGCGCTTTTGTGGGAGCGAGCTTGCTCCGGGCGGCGTTCCGACGATGGCGGTTTATCTGGCACACCACGCAGTCAAACCAGATGCAACGCCGTCAACAGCATGTCGATCGCCTTGATGCCCACGAACGGCACCAGGATCCCGCCCAGGCCGTAGATCAGCAGATTGCGCCGCAGCAACGCCGCCGCACTCGCCGCTTGAACCCGCACACCGCGCAGTGCCAGAGGAATCAGCACCACGATGATCAGGGCATTGAACACAATCGCCGAGAGAATCGCGCTCTGCGGACTGCTCAGGTGCATCACGTTGAGCACGCCCAGTTGCGGGTAGATCGCGGCAAACAGCGCCGGCAGAATCGCGAAGTACTTGGCCACGTCGTTGGCGATGGAGAAGGTCGTCAGCGCACCGCGGGTAACCAGCAATTCCTTGCCGATCTGCACCACGTCCAGCAGCTTGGTGGGATCGCTGTCGAGGTCGACCATGTTGGCCGCTTCGCGTGCCGCTTGCGTGCCATCGTTCATCGCCATGCCGACGTCCGCCTGGGCCAGGGCCGGGGCGTCGTTGGCGCCGTCGCCGCACATCGCAACCAGGCGACCGTCGTTTTGCTCGTGACGAATGCGCGCCAGTTTTTTCTCCGGCGTGGCTTCGGCCAAAACATCGTCCACACCCGCTTCAGCGGCGATGGCAGCGGCGGTCAACGGGTTGTCGCCGGTGACCATGACGGTGCGGATCCCCAGCTTGCGCAGCTCGGCAAAACGCTCGCGGATGCCGGGTTTGACCACGTCCTTGAGGTGGATCGCGCCGAGCAACTTGCCGTCGGCACACACCAGCAGCGGGGTGCCGCCGCTTTGGGCGATCTTGTCGACTTCACGGGACAACGGTGCAGCCAGATCAGCCCGCTTGAGGCCGACAAAGGCCAGCAACGAATCCACTGCGCCTTTGCGGTACACGCGCCCTTGATAGTCGACACCGGACAAGCGGGTTTCGGCACTGAACGGCACGGCGCTCAGCAGCTCGGCGGTGGGCTCCGGCTGAGGGTGAAGGCCACGCAAGTACTCGACAATGGACTTGCCTTCAGCAGTGTCATCGGCCAGCGAGGCAAACAACGCACCTTCAGCCAGTTCTTTGGCAGTGACGCCTGGTGCAGCATAGACCGCAGTGCAACGACGGTTACCGAAGGTGATGGTGCCGGTCTTGTCCAGCAGCAGGACGTGCACGTCCCCCGCCGCTTCCACCGCACGACCGGACTTGGCGATCACGTTCAGGCGCACCAGACGATCCATCCCGGCGATACCGATAGCCGAGAGCAAACCGCCGATGGTGGTCGGAATCAACGTGACCAACAGCGCCACCAGGAACACCAGCGGCAAGTTGCCGTTGGCGAAGTGGGCGAACGGTTGCAGGGTCACCACGACCAGCAGGAAGATCAGGGTCAGGCCGATCAGCAGGATATCCAGCGCCACTTCGTTCGGGGTTTTCTGGCGTTTGGCGCCTTCCACCAACGCGATCATGCGGTCGAGGGTCGACTCGCCGGGGTTGGCAGTGATTTTCACCAGCAACCAGTCGGACACCAGTCGGGTGTTGCCGGTAACGGCCGAACGGTCGCCACCGGACTCGCGAATCACGGGCGCCGATTCACCGGTAATCGCCGCTTCGTTGACCGCCGCGATGCCTTCGATCACCTCGCCGTCACCGGGAATCATCTCCCCCGCTTCGACGCGCACCACATCACCTCTGCGCAGGCTGGTGGCCGGCACCACTTGGAACGTGCCGTTGCCGGTCTTGCGGCGGGCGCTCAAGCCTTCACTGCCGGCTTTGAGGCTGTCAGCGCGGGCCTTGCCGCGACCTTCGGCCAGGGCTTCGGCGAAGTTGGCGAACAGTACGGTGAACCACAGCCACACAGCGATTTGCGCGGCGACGAAAGTCGGCACGGCTGTGTCGGGAATGAAGCACAACACGGTGGTCAGGATCGCCGTCAGTTCGACCACCAGCATCACCGGCGCACGCTGTAGTTGCCGTGGGTCGAGCTTGACAAAGGCTTGCACCAGCGCCGGGCGCCAGAGGGCCGAGATTGCGGTTTTCGGTTGCTCCGCTGCCTTGACGGCGGCAGGCTTGATTGCAGGCATATTCATGATGGTTTCCTTAGAATCCCATGCTCAGATGTTCAGCGATTGGTCCCAATGCCAGGGTCGGCAGGAAGGTCAAACCACCCACCAGCAAAATGGTCACGGTCAGCAGGGTCACGAACAGTGGGCCGTGGGTCGGGAAGCTGTTTTGTCCGATCGGGGCGGTTTTCTTCATCGCCAGGCTGCCGGCCAACGCCAGAACCGGGAGGATGTAGCCGAAGCGACCGATCAACATGCCAAGGCCCAGCATCAGGTTGTGGAATGGGGTATTGGCGCCGAAACCACCAAACGCCGAACCGTTGTTGGCACTGGCCGAGGTGTAGGCGTAGAGCAACTGACTGAAACCATGAGCGCCGGGGTTGCTCACGGCGGCCACCGGGCCTGGCAGGCTGGCGGCGATCGCGCCGAGCACCAGTACGCCAATCGGCATGACCATCAGGGTCACCACCAGCAATTGCACTTCTTTGGCCTGCAGTTTCTTGCCGAGGTATTCCGGAGTACGACCGATCATCAGGCCGGCGAGGAACACCGCGATCAACACATTGAGCAACATGCCGTAGAGCCCGGCGCCAACGCCACCGAAGATCACTTCGCCGACCATCATGTTGACCAGCGCCACCATGCCGCTCAGCGGGTTAAGACTGTCGTGCATACCGTTGACCGAACCGTTGGACGCGGCCGTGGTGGTCACCGACCACAACACCGTGGCGGTAGTGCCGAAGCGCGCCTCCTTGCCTTCAAGCGGCGCGGTCTGTTCGACAGCGACGTTGTTCAGGGCCGGGTTCGGTTGGTATTCAGCCCACAGCGAGGTCGCACCGCCGATCAGGAACAGCGCCAGCATGCAGGCGATGATCGCGCGGCTCTGGCGCAGGTCCTTCACGTAATGACCGAAGGTGAAGACCAGCGCGACGGGGATCAGAATGATCGAGGTCATTTCAAACAGGTTGCTCCACGCCGTCGGGTTCTCGAACGGATGCGCCGAGTTCACGCCGAAGAAACCGCCACCGTTGGTGCCCAATTGCTTGATCGCAATCTGACTGGCCGCCGGGCCAAGGGGAATGACCTGGTCAACGCCTTGCACCGTCACCGCATTCAAATACTGGGCGAAGGTTTGCGGCACGCCCTGCCAGACCAGATACAGCGCCAGCAGCAGACACAGCGGCAGCAGGCCATAGAGGGTGGCGCGAGTCATATCGACCCAGAAGTTGCCAAGCGATGCAGTGGATTTGCGACCGATGCCGCGGCACAGCGCAACCAGTACGGCCAGGCCGGTGGCGGCGCTGACGAAGTTCTGCACGGTGAGGCCGACCATCTGGCTCAGATAGCTCAAGGACGCTTCGCCGCTGTAGGCCTGCCAGTTGGTGTTGGTCATGAAGCTGACGGCGGTGTTGAACGCCAGCGTCCACTCCTGACCCGGCAGGTTCTGCGGGTTCAGCGGCAGGTGGTCCTGGAACAGCAGGATCGAGAACAGCAGCAGGAAACCCGCGAGGTTAAAGGCAAGCAAGGCCAGGGCGTATTTCTGCCAGCTCTGTTCAGCTTGCGGGTCAACCCCGGCCAGCCGGTAACAGCCACGTTCGACCGGCCCGAGGACCGGCGTCAGCCAGGTGCGCTGCCCTTCCATCACCTTGTAGTAGAAGCGCCCGAGAAACGGCGCCGGGACCAATACCAGGGCGAAAAAACCGAGGATCAGCCAATAGTCATAACTGTGCATAGCCGCTCCTAGTTCCGGTCCGCGCGCAGCAGCGCAACCAACAGATAAATGAACAGCCCCACTGCCAGCAGCAGTGACACTCCGTCCAGAACGCTCATGGAAGTTCTCCGTGTTACGGCGTATTGCCGTGTGTGGAGTCATTGTCGGAAAGGCGGCTGTAAAGGAACGAGACCGAGGGTGCGGGCGGAGCATAAAGAAAGCGTAAAGAGTGGGTTTACGCAGGGGTTACAGGGTGCGGAAAGGCGCTCCAGTACAGAAAAAACCGGGCGTGTTGTAATTAGTGCTCTAAATTGTGCGCGAGAGTAGTGAGTGACGGCTGCAAGTCATGGATAATCCAGCCCGATTGACGTGACGCAACCGAATGGGGTCAGGAACTCTTGCACCTCCCCGCTCGCGCCTGCAAGCTACCGCCATTCGCATTATTGAAAAAGGCTGACCCAACATGCGTATCCTTATTACCGGCGGGGCCGGTTTCATAGGCTCGGCCCTTGTTCGCGAGCTGATTCAACACACTGAGCATGAAGTGCTCAACCTGGACAAACTGACTTATGCCGGCAATCTCGAGTCGCTGACCAGTATTGCCAACGACACTCGCTATGAGTTCGTTCAGGCCGATATTGTTGATCAGGCGACCGTCAGTGCAGTGCTGGCGCGTTTCCAGCCTCACGCGATCATGCACCTGGCAGCGGAGTCCCACGTCGATCGTTCCATCGACGGGCCATCGGAATTCATCCAGACCAACATCGTCGGCACCTACAGCCTGCTCGACGCCACCCGTGCCTATTGGCAAGCCCTCCCGGAGCCTGAGAAAAGCGCATTCCGCTTTCATCACATTTCCACCGACGAGGTTTACGGCGACCTGCACGGTGTCGATGATCTGTTTACGGAAATGACGCCCTACGCACCAAGCTCGCCCTACTCCGCCAGCAAGGCAGCGTCCGACCACCTGGTCCGCGCCTGGCAGCGAACCTATGGCTTGCCGGTGCTGCTGACCAATTGCTCGAACAATTACGGGCCGTTCCACTTTCCCGAGAAACTGATTCCGCTGGTCATCCTCAATGCCTTGGCCGGCAAGCCTCTGCCCGTGTATGGCAATGGCCTGCAAGTGCGCGACTGGCTGTTCGTCGAAGACCACGCCCGGGCACTGCTCAAAGTGGCGACCACTGGCACCGTCGGCGAAACCTACAACATCGGCGGGCACAACGAACAAAAGAACATCGACGTGGTACGTGGCATCTGTGCCCTGCTTGAAGAACTGGCACCGCACAAGCCTGAAGGCGTTGCGCACTACGCCGACCTGATCACGTTCGTCCAGGATCGCCCTGGTCATGACTTACGTTACGCAATCGACGCCAGCAAGATTGAACGAGAACTGGGCTGGGTGCCCGAAGAGACGTTCGAAACCGGCTTGCGCAAAACCGTTCAATGGTACCTGGACAACATGCAATGGTGCCGTCGTGTTCAAGATGGCAGCTATCAGGGCGAACGCCTCGGTGCCATCAATTCCAAGGAGTTGCTCGCATGATGAAAGGTATCGTTTTGGCGGGTGGCTCGGGCACACGCCTGCATCCAATTACGCTCGGTGTGTCGAAACAGCTGTTGCCGGTTTACGACAAGCCAATGATCTACTATCCGATCTCGGTGCTGATGCTGGCCGGCATCAAGGATATCCTGCTGATCTCCACCCCGCAGGATCTGCCTCAGTATCGCAATCTGCTGGGTGACGGCAGCCAGTTCGGGGTGAACTTCAGCTTTGCCGAGCAGCCATCACCGGACGGTCTGGCCCAGGCTTTTCTGATTGGCGAAGAGTTCATTGGCGATGACCCTGTGTGCCTGATCCTGGGCGACAACATCTTCCATGGTCAGCACTTTGGCGAACAATTGCAGAACGCGACAAAACGCTCCTCCGGCGCCACCGTGTTCGGTTACTGGGTCAAAGACCCCGAGCGCTTCGGTGTCATCGATTTCGACAGCGATGGCCGTGCGCTTTCGATCGAAGAAAAACCGAAAAATCCAAAATCCAGTTATGCCGTAACCGGCCTGTATTTCTACGACAACGATGTGATCGAGATCGCCAGGGCGGTGAAACCTTCGCCTCGCGGCGAGCTGGAAATCACCGACGTCAACAATGCCTATCTGCAACGTGGCGATCTGCAGGTCGAGCGTTTTGGTCGAGGTTTCGCATGGCTCGACACCGGCACCCACGATAGCTTGCTCGAAGCCTCTCAGTACGTGCAAACCATCGAACACCGCCAAGGCCTGAAAGTGGCGTGCCTGGAAGAGATAGCCTATGAAAATGGCTGGATCGATCGCGAACAGCTGCTGGAACGCGCCCGATACTTCGGCAAGACGGGCTATGGCCAGTATCTGGCCAAATTGGCAGGGGAAGAGTAATGCGTTTGTGTGAGCCCGATTTGCCCCACGACGAGAATCGACTGTTCCTATGAAAGTTCTCATCAATGGCCAGCATGGTCAGGTCTCACACGAGCTGCAACGGCGGCTGGGTGCTGTTGGAGAGCTGATCGTATTGGGTCGCGATCAGCTCGATCTCGCGCAACCCGATCAGATTCGCCGTCAGGTGCAAAGCGTCCGGCCCGATCTGATCATCAACGCCGCAGCCCATACAGCGGTTGATCTGGCAGAAAGTGAACCGCAATCAGCGTTTGCCATTAACGCCGTAGCTCCCGGTATCCTTGCCGAAGAAGCGCTGGCTCTCGACATCCCGTTGATACATTACTCCACGGACTATGTATTCGACGGGACGAAAGTCGGGCCTTACAACGAGGACGACACGCCCAATCCGCTCGGGGTGTACGGCAAGAGCAAGCTAGCCGGTGAACAGGCCATCAGGGACGTGCAAGGTAAACACTTGATCCTGCGTACCAGTTGGGTCTATTCAACTCATGGCCGTAACTTTCTGCTGACAATGCAACGTTTGCTGCAAGAAAAACCGGAGTTACGTGTAGTCGCCGATCAAATCGGAGCACCTACCTGGGCCGGTACAATCGCCAACAGCACCCTTGCGTTGATTGAACGCTGGCAGGCGAACGAAGTTGCCAACTGGGGCACCTATCACCTGACCGCTCAAGGTGAAACCTCCTGGTTTGGCTTCGCCCAGGCTATCGGCGAAGCATTGCGACAACAGGGCAAGCCCTGCGCCAACCTGTTTCCGATTCCGTCCAGCGACTACCCGACACCCGCCGCCCGGCCGCTCAACTCGCGCCTGGATTGCAGTCGCTTGCAGCGCGATTGGGGTGTCAGTCAACCTGACTGGCAAACGGCGTTGCGCGAGTGCCTCACTCAGCAAGCCTAAGCATCAGCCGCTGCCCGCACCTGCATCGATATACGAAGTTTGCGCGTTGCAGCGGTGTCGGGTAGCGGGCATGCAGGCTTGCTCGCGAAAGCGGCATTCAAACCAGCGGCGCCCCTGACTGACGCAAAAAATTCGCACATCCAGTAGCGAACATCCTCGATACGACACCTTTCATCCCATTACGACGCACCACCGCGAAATGGCACGCCCACTGCACTGGCGTCCCCTGGGCTTTCCAAACCACTCAGGGAGCAAACACATGAACACACAACTCAAACCCACGCTGGGCACATTGCATCTGTGGGGCATTGCGGTCGGGCTGGTGATTTCCGGAGAGTATTTCGGCTGGAGCTATGGCTGGGGCGTGGCCGGGACCTTAGGCTTTCTGGTGACCTCGTTCATGGTCGCCACCATGTACACCTGCTTCATCTTCAGTTTCACCGAACTGACCACCGCCATTCCTCACGCCGGCGGTCCCTTTGCCTACAGCCGTCGCGCCTTTGGCGAAAAAGGCGGGTTGATCGCCGGGCTGGCGACACTGATCGAATTCGTCTTCGCCCCGCCAGCGATTGCCCTGGCCATCGGCGCCTACCTAAATGTCCAGTTTCCAGCCCTTGACCCGAAACACGCGGCAGTCGGTGCCTACATCGTGTTCATGGGCCTCAACATCCTCGGGGTGAAACTGGCAGCGACCTTCGAGTTGGTGGTCTGCGTGTTGGCGGTCGCCGAATTGCTGGTGTTCATGGGCGTGGTCGCCCCGGCATTCAGCTTCAGCAACTTCGCCCTCAATGGCTGGGCCGGTTCCGACGTGTTCGGTGCTCCGGCGATTGCCGGGATGTTCGCGGCGATTCCCTTTGCCATCTGGTTCTTTCTCGCCATCGAAGGCGCAGCCATGGCCGCTGAAGAAGCCAAGGACCCGAAGCGCACGATTCCCAAGGCTTACATCAGCGGTATCTTGACCCTGGTGCTGCTGGCGATGGGGGTGATGTTCTTCGCCGGTGGCGTCGGCGACTGGCGCACTCTGTCAAACATCAACGACCCGCTGCCGCAGGCAATGAAAACCGTGGTCGGCGAAAGCTCGGGCTGGCTGCACATGCTGGTGTGGATCGGCCTGTTCGGCCTGGTGGCGAGCTTCCACGGGATCATCCTTGGCTACTCACGGCAGTTCTTCGCCCTCGCCCGGGCCGGTTACCTACCGGCATCCCTGGCCAGATTGTCGCGCTTTCAAACACCGCACCGGGCGATCATCGCCGGCGGTGTCATCGGCATTGCCGCCATCTACAGCGATGGCTTGATCAACCTCGGCGGCATGACGCTGACCGCCGCGATGATCACCATGGCCGTGTTCGGCGCCATCGTGATGTACATCATGAGCATGCTCAGCCTGTTCAAACTGCGTAAAACCGAGCCGAACCTGGAGCGCACCTTCCGCGCCCCGTGCTACCCGCTGGTGCCATTCATTGCATTGATGCTGGCGGTGGTGTGTCTGGTGGCGATGGCCTGGTTCAACACGTTGATCGGTCTGATCTTTCTGGGCTTCATGGTGGCAGGTTTCGTGTACTTCATGCTCACCGCGCAATTGCGCGCCGACGCACCAGCGGATGCGATGTTGAGCGGACATTGAAAGCGTTCGAGTGAACCTTGAACAACAGGCATAGAATGGAGGGGGATAGCGATGGAACTGCGATGAAACCCCATCACTCAAAGTGATATGTACGATCGGTTGGCGAACCCTCGTCGACCCGCCTGCTTTTCAAGGAGAGTCCTATGCCCTGGTATGCCTGGCTGATTCTGGTCGTTGCCATCGGCTCGATCGTTGGTGGTCTGATGCTGCTGCGCGACACCGCCAACAAGGTCGAACTGACCGAAGAGCAACGTAAGCGCGTCGCCGAACGCAATGCGGAAATGGACGCCAAGGAAGCGCAGGACCGCTGACTGAAAACCCCGCCTGTAACGGCGGGGTTTGTTTTTGTATGGAGTCTCCTTAAATCATGCTGCTTTGTAGCCATATCGAAGCATGTGCATGCTTTTTAGAAGTAGAAGTACAGTCACCATGCAATTTTCATTGGTTAATATGGGCCGCATTGATGCGGAGATATCAGATGCGTTACTCGCAGGACCATAAAGCCCAGACCCACCAACGCATAATCAAGGAAGCTTCAGCGCGATTTCGACGCGATGGTATCGGCGCGACCGGGCTGCAACCCCTGATGAAAGCACTGGGCTTGACCCACGGTGGCTTTTACTCGCATTTCAAGTCCAAAGACGAACTGGTGGAAAAAGCCTTGCAAGAGGCTGGCGTACAAGTCGACGAGTTGTGCGCGCAAATCTTCGCCGAGGAACACCCACTCGAAGCTTTCATCGACACCTACCTGTCCGAATGGCATCAAACCTCGCCTCACGAGGGCTGCCCGCTGCTGACCATTTCTTCGGAACTGGGGCTGCGTGGTCAACCGAGTCCAACCAGCGACGTCGTGCTCCAGGCGCGACTCGATCAGATCCAGCACACCCTTGACGGAGAGCGCACCGCCGAACGCAGCATCGTCATCATGTCGACGCTGGTCGGCGCCTTGCTGTTATCCCGCAGCGTCGCCGACGCCGAGTTTGCCCAACGGATACTCGACGCCGCACGCGATCACCTCAAACATTCACAGGATTAATCCTGCCAACGCTTGAACAGCACACTGGCATTGACCCCGCCAAATCCGAAACCGTTGGACAGCGCGTATTCGATGGCCATCGGCCGCGCATCGCCATGAACGATGTCGACACCTTCAGTGGCAGGGTCCGGGTTCTCGAAATTGAGAGTCGCCGGCACGATCTGGTCACGAATCGCCAGCAGCGTAAAGATCGCTTCGAGCCCACCCGCTGCACCGAGCAAATGCCCGGTCGCCGACTTGGTCGATGTCACGGCGATGCCGTTTTGCGCACCGAACAACGCCTTGATCGCCGCCAGCTCACCCAGATCACCTACCGGAGTCGAGGTTGCATGAGCATTCAGATGCTGAACCTGAGCCGGTGAAACACCGGCCTGTGCCAATGCCAACGACATCGCTCGCCGCGCACCACTGCCGTCCTCGGGGCCGGCGGTCAGGTGAAAGGCATCGGCGCTGGTGCCGTAACCGACCAGTTCCGCCAGGGGCCTGGCGCCCCGGGCCAGCGCATGTTCCAGAGATTCGATGACCAGCAGCCCGGCCCCTTCTCCCATGACAAAGCCATCGCGACCACTGTCGAAAGGTCGCGAAGCGCGCTCAGGCGTTTCGTTGTAAGCACTGGACAAGGCACGAGCAGCCGCAAACCCGGCAAGACTGACCCGATCGATCGCCGCTTCCGTACCACCGCACACTGCGATATCCGCCTCACCCGCGCGAATCAACCGCGCCGCATCACCAATCGCCTGAACCCCGGCGGCACATGCCGTGACCGGCGCACCTAACGGTCCTTTGAAGCCATGCTGGATCGACACGTGACCTGCCGCGAGGTTGACCAGAAATGAAGGGATAGTGAATGGAGACAAACGTCTCGGACCACGGCTATCGGTGGTGCGTACCGCGTCGGCAATCGCACCAAAACCACCTACGCCTGAACCGATGATGGTGGCTGTGCGCTCCTGGGCAATGACGTCCTGTGCTTGCCAGCCGGCTTGCTCCAGTGCCTGACGTGCGGCTTCCATGGCGAACAGGATGAAGCGATCCATTTTCTTCTGTTCTTTAGGTGGTGTTGCACGATCCGGGTCGAACCCTGCTTCAGGATCGTCAGCCAGCGTCTGCACCGTCCCCCCAACCTTGGCAGGCAGATCGGCAACCACCTCTTGCGCAAGATTGCGCAGCCCGGAACGCCCGGCCAGCAGCCGCTCCCAGACCGCTTCGACACCGCACCCCAGCGGTGACACCAGACCCATACCTGTTACAACCACACGACGATCACTCATACCAAACACACCTCTAGCCGATGGATGGCGCTTACCGATAACGGGCAGCGGCCTTGCTTTTGGAAAGGTTAGGCGCCATCACATGACGCGCCGCCACAAACGCATCCCAATCCGCCGCATCTGGCAACGAAGGAATAGTGATCAATTCACCCTGATCCAGACCCGACAACGCAGCATCGACCATCTCACCTGCCTCCATCACCATGTCCGCAGGAATCTGTGACGCATCGATACCAGAGCGCTCCCAGATCTCGGTGCGGGTCACACCCGGCAGCACCGCCTGGATCTTCACCCCGGTGCCATTCAGCTCGGTGTTCAATGATTGAGTCAAGCTCAATACATAGGCCTTGCTGGCGCTGTACGTCGCGTTGAAACGCTCGGGAAACAATGCCACCACCGATGCAATATTGATGATCGTACCGCGCCCGGCCTTGGTAAAACTGGCTGCAGCCGCCGCGGCCAACCGCGTGACAGCGGTGATATTCAACTGAATCAATCGCTCCAGTTGATCGGTATCGGCATTGGCCAATAGCCCGTCCGCCGCCACGCCGGCGTTATTGAGCAACAGGCTGATGCTCGAATCGCTGCGTAACCGCTGTTCGAGTTGCAACACGTCTTCTTTTTGGGTCAGATCCGCCTTCCGCACTTCGACCTTGATCCCATGCTCCGAGCGCAGCTTGCTCGCCGCCGCCTCCAGGCGCTGCTCGTCGCGAGCCACCAGCAACAAATCAAAACCACGGGCTGCCAACCGCTCAGCGTAAACCGCCCCGATACCAGAAGAAGCACCGGTGACGAGGGCCGTACCTTGGGGCTGAACCGAATTCATGACTGTGCTCCTGAAGGATGCCGAGGGATGCCTGACGCCAAAGCACTTCGGCGCAAGCTATTTTTATTATAGGCATAATTCAATCTCAATATGATAGTCGTAATTTTTTCTTCCCGAAGAACGCTCGGCTCTCGTCTCTGGCCCAGCCAGAATGAGAGTAGACCCTGAATGAACGTAAAACCGCGCCGGGCCCCTGCAATGGAATGAACGGTATTGCGAGCCGACCTGTACTTTGGCTGAATTCGGGTGGCCGACAGCAACGACAACTCCAAGAGTCACAGACGACTGGTCCACCGGGCATAAGTCTCGCTACAGACAAAGGCCGATCAATGATCGGCCTTTGTCGTTCAATCACACCCTTAGTTCACCTCGATCTTGTCGCGATTTCTATCCAGAATCGCTTTGCCAATACCCTTCACTTCCAGCAATTCATCAACTGACGCAAACGCACCATTACTTTCACGATAAGCAACAATAGCCTTGGCTTTTTCCTCGCCCACTCCTGCCAACTCACGTTGCAGCGTAGGTGCATCAGCACTATTGAGATCGACTTTGCCAGATTGCGCCTTGGCGGCCACATTCTGCACCAGAGGCGCATTCATCACCTCGGGTGCGTTACCAGGCGCGGCGATTGCCGTAAGAGAGACACTGGTGAGAAGGGCGAAAATCAGAGAGTAGAAACTGCTTGTACGCATTAGTGAAGCTCCATGCCATCGTTTGAGAAAGCAGCTTTTGCGAAGCTGCTCTCCAAACGTAGGCTATGCCATGGGACTGTCAAAATTGTGTACGTTACTGGATATGAAACAATCAGGGCTCCAGGCGGCGCTGCTGGTAGATCCAGTCGACAATCTCACCGTCCGGGGTATAGCCGCTGACAGTGTCGCGCAACAGCTGGCGGACGCGCGCATAGTCGTCCTGATCCACCGCAGCGAGCAATTCGGTCAGCTTGACCCTCAGCACGTCCCAAGACAGATGATCCTCATTGGCCGTCATGATCATCGGGTGCTGAGTGGCCGCTACGTTGTCACCAATCAGCAGCTCCTCGTAAAGCTTCTCACCCGGACGCAGCCCGGTGAACTCGATAGCGATGTCACCATGCGGGTTTTTTTCCGAACGAACGCTCAGGCCGGACAAATGGATCATTTTCTCGGCCAGCTCGACGATCCTCACGGGCTCGCCCATGTCCAGGACAAAAACATCACCGCCCTGCCCCATGGAGCCCGCCTGAATCACCAACTGCGCCGCTTCAGGGATGGTCATGAAGTATCGGGTGATCTTCGGATGCGTGACGGTCAGTGGGCCGCCCGACTTGATCTGTTTGTGAAACAACGGAATGACCGAACCCGACGATCCCAGGACGTTACCAAACCGCACCATCGTGAAGCGCGTTTTGTTCACACGCGAAACATTGCTCGTATCACCGAACAACACCGGAGCCAACTCACGACTCAGCGCTTGCAACGTCAACTCGGCAAGGCGCTTGGTACTACCCATGACATTGGTAGGTCGCACGGCCTTGTCCGTCGAAATCAAGACGAAGTTGTCCACTCCTGCTTGAAGTGCGGCCTGGGCCGTATTAAGCGTGCCTATCACATTATTGAGCACACCTTCGGCAATGTTGTGTTCGACCATGGGCACATGCTTGTAGGCTGCGGCGTGATACACCGTATCTACTCGCCAGGTTTTCATGACATCCAACAACTTGTTCGGGTTACGAACCGACCCAAGAATCGGCAAAAGACGGATGGGCAGCGACTCTCGAGCGACCCGCTGCTCCAGTTCGGACAAGATGGAGTAAAGATTGAACTCACTGTGTTCAAACAGTAGAAGCGTTTTCGGGCGCAGCGCCAGTATTTGCCGGCAAAGCTCGGAGCCAATGGAGCCCCCGGCACCCGTGACCAACACGGACTGCCCCGTGATGCAATGTTTGAGCAAATCAGCCTGGGCCGGGACTGCGTCACGCCCAAGCAGGTCGGCAATGTCTACTTCCTGGATATCGTCAACCTTGACGCGGCCACTGGCCAGATCCATGAAACCCGGGACACTTCGTACGTGCAACGGAAAGCCTTCGAGAAATCCGAGAATCTCGCGACGGCGTCCACGATTGGACGACGGAATAGCGAGGAGAATTTCCTGAGCCCCCGTGTTGTCGATCATCTGCTGGATGTGCTTGGGCTTGTATACCTGTAATCCGGAAATCACCCTATCGGCAATTCCGCTATCGTCATCGATAAAAGCAACAGGCCGCATGGCGCGCCCCATCCGCAAGGCAGCAACGAGTTGATTACCCGCCGCCCCCGCGCCGTAGATAGCCACTTTAGGCAGACCGTCATCCCGGCTGGTGAACGGGACGTGCTGAGCAGCGCTGAACCAGTCGCCCAAAAAGTACTGACGCATGGCCAGGCGCAGCCCACCGATCATGATCAGGCTCAACCACCAATAGTTGAAAATGATCGAACGAGGAACGACGTTTTGATGATTGCTGTACCAGTACACCACAACGCCAAGTATCAAGGACGATAGCGTCACCGCCTTGATGATGGCGATGAGTGCGTCATTTCCAAAATAACGCATGACCGCACGGTACATGCCAAAGCGAATGAAAAGAGGAATGGCGATGACAGGTGCACTGACAAAAAGCCAGACGTGCTGAGTGAACGGGTTGACTAACTCGTCCAGCCCAAGTCGCACAACAAACGCCATCCACAGGGCAAAACAGACCAACGAAATATCAGTCAGAACCTGCAGAATGCGTTTATGTCGTCTTGGCAGACTTACCAACTTTGTCCGAATTTTATCCATAACCCCTCTAAACACCTCTAGAAGCTTCTAGCATTGATGCAGCAACTTCAGCTTTCGGTAGCTCTCTTACCGATAAAGCAATACTCAAAAACCAATGCGCCTATCACGCCTTGCCAGCGATTTCCAACTCGCCCGCGTGAAACTTGAAAGCCAGCAACACCAGAGGCACATAGGCCAGGACCAATCCTGCCACCCCATCGATATATTGCATGACGACCAATATAGCCACTGGTACTAACCACAACAAATTGATCGCAGCTATTGCCAGGGTGACCGCCCGATGGCTGCCATGTTTTCGTGAAGCATACTGGTATCCATGGCTGCGATGGGCCTCATAAACCTTATCCCCTCGCAACAGCCTACGAATGAGGGTAAAGGTGGCATCAACAATAAATACGCCCAACAAAATGAGCCAGGCCCAAAGAAACAGTGGGTTCGTCCATGCCGCATAAAGCGACATCACCGCCAACACGATACCCAGAAAGCCACTGCCGGCATCGCCCATGAAAATCTTCGCTGGCGGGAAATTCCACACAAGGAAACCCGATACGGCCATCACCAGCACAAGCGGGGCAATAGCGAGGCTGGTGTGGCCTGCAATCGAGTAAACCAGGCAAGCACCGACACAGGCGCAAATAGCCTCGACGCTGGCCAGGCCATCAATACCATCCATGAAGTTGTAGAGGTTCAGCATCCAGACCAGATAGAACGCTCCGATGACGTAACCGAACCAGCCGAGACTGAACTGGAGACCGAACAGATTGATCGGCGCCATCCCCCCAATCCAGAACAATGCCCAGATGGCACCACCGAAATGCGCAAGCAGGCGCCAACGCGCGGCAATATGCCCATGGTCGTCGAGAAATCCAATAATCGCGATCCAGCTGCCTGCCCCAAGCAGAGCCAGCGCCATCGGCCAGGCGACGGCATCTGTCCAGGCCAGGACAGGCAACGAAATCAGAAAACTCAGGACGATAGCCACACCACCACCCCGAGGGGTCGGGACCGAGTGTGAACTACGCGCATTGGGAATATCTATCAAGCTGCGTGCCAACGCGTATTTGCGCAATGCACCTGTGCCCAAGAATGAAACACCTACCACCAAAGCCAACAACCAAATTGTGTTCAAAGGTCAACTTCCTGAAACAGCCAAAATCAATTCTGCAATTGAACCGGCACTGTCATAAGCCAGCTTAGCGCTGCCTTTCCTTGTAGTAGTTGGCAGCCGACACAAGCGCCTCATCGACGCTGACCGGAGGAATCCAGCCCAGCAATTCTCGAGTTTTGCTTATATCGACTTGCAACGAACCGCACAGTCGTTGCGACAAAGCCTGCTTGCCCAGAAGCTGTGCGCCCCGTTCAAGCAACACGCTTGGCACAGGCAACAAGCGTGCAGGTTTACCCAACGCCTGCGCCATCCGCGTCAACAATTGAGTCGTGGACAAGTCCTCCCCATCGCTGACGAGGAAGGTCTGATTGGCGGCGGCCGGATGACGGATGCAGGTCACGATCAAATCAGAAAGATTGTCGAGCGCGACCAGGCTGCGCCGATTATGGATAGCCCCGAATGGCAAGGGTATCCCCTTGTCCAGCCAACGCATCATGTTCAAAAAGTTGGCTCTCACACCCGGACCGTAAACCAGCACCGGACGGATGATCACCACTTCCATTCCGGAGACGCTCGCAATTTCGCGCAGCCCTTGCTCGGCCTCCATTTTCGAAATGCCATACGGATCGCCAGGCGCGGGAGTCGCGTCGGCGAAGTAAGGCTGATTGAGTGGCGTACCTTCGCCATTCACCTTGATCGAACTGATGAACACAAAGCGACGAACACCCAACGAGGCTGCTTGCCGGGCGAGGCTTAGCGTGCCTTCGACATTAACCTTGCGAAACGCCTCCAGCGGATCGGATTCGGTGTCATTCATGACGTGAACGCGAGCCGCGCCATGAATGACAACCTCCACTTGATCCAGCGCCTGCGACCAGTCGGTGTCAGCACTGAGCCCGGCGGTTCGAATGGTAGTAACGCGCGACGGACAGTCAGGCAAGGCGTGCCCACGAATGGCTGCCACCGGTTCCAGATCGTCAGAGGCCGCCAAACGACCCAATACCGCGCGACCAACGAAACCCGTAGCACCTGTCAATAAAACACGCATTTTTCAAACCTCGACGACGCTCAGGATTTCGACCAGACAGTACGATTGATGTAGTCGGTGTAGCTCAACACGACCCGAACTACCTGCTTCGACACAGGACCTGCCTGGTAATCCCTCACGACCGGGATAACACGCTGGGTACGATCATGTTGGCTGGTTACCACACGTACGGCATCCAGAACGCCTTCCACTTTCAGGCCACTCATGATGAGAGTGCCTTCATCCATCCCTTCTGGACGCTCATGAGCATTACGAATAGTAATGGCAGGCAGATTCAGAAGAGAGGCTTCCTCAGTGATGGTGCCGCTATCGGACAGCACGCAAAACGCCGACATCTGCAACTTGATGTAGTCGAGCAGACCGAATGGCTTCGAGAAACGGATCAGAGGGTGATCCAGCGATTCACCTATCGCTTCCAGACGCTTGCGGGTACGAGGATGCGTGGAAACGATAATTGGGTACTGATACTTGTCGGCCAAGGCTCGCAGCGTTTTGAGCAAGTCGCGAAGGTTCTCCGGCGTATCGACGTTTTCCTCACGGTGAGCGCTGATGATGAAGAACTTGTCCTGCTCCAGGCCTTCTCGCGCCAGCACGTCGGAGGTGAGGATTTTCGGCATGTAGTAGTCGAGCACCTCCTCCATGTGCGATCCGGTCTTGATGATGGTTTCAGGGCGAATCCCTTCAGCGATCAGGTAACGCCGGGCATGCTCGGTCAGGACCATATTGATATCGCTGAGGTGATCGAGCACCTTGCGATTCAGCTCTTCAGGGACACGCTGATCAAAACAGCGGTTACCGGCTTCCATGTGGAACACCGGAATCTTGCGGCGCTTGGCGGCAATGACGGCCAGACAGGTATTGGTATCGCCGTAGAGCAGAAGCGCATCTGGCTTTTCCGCCTCAAATACTTCATCCGCCTTTGAAATCACTTCGGCGATGGTCTTGGCTGCGGTATCGCCGGCTGCACCCAGGAAGTAATCAGGTTTACGAATCTCGAGGTCATCGAAAAAAACCTGATTCAATTCGAAGTCGTAGTTCTGACCCGAGTGAACCAACACATGATTAACCTGCTTATCAAGCTCGGCAATGACGCGGCTCATCTTGATAAGTTCTGGTCGCGTACCAACCAGCGTCATGACCTTAAGCATCAAGTTGCTCCTGAATGTATTCCAGATTCAACAGAACTTTCTTCACGCCTTCTACATCGAGACGCTCTGTATTGTGGGAGGTGTAGTCGTCGAGATCGGATATCTCTTGTTCGCCCTCAACAAAAAACTTCTTGTAGTTGAGGTCGCGATTGTCCGACGGAATACGGTAGTAGCGCCCCATGTCTTCGGCTTTGGCCATTTCTTCACGGGAGATCAGCGACTCGTAGAGTTTTTCGCCGTGGCGGGTACCAATGACCTTGACGGCATTGTCACGAGCAAACAGTTCCTTGAGCGCTTGCGCCAGGTCCGCCACTGTCGAGGCAGGAGCTTTCTGGACGAAAATATCACCTTGCTCGGCATGTTCGAACGCGTGCAGAACCAGGTCGACAGAATCCTCGAGCGACATCAGGAAGCGTGTCATGTTCGGGTCAGTGACGGTCAGCGGCTCGCCACTCTGCAGCTGATTGATGAACAACGGGATCACCGAACCGCGCGATGCCATGACGTTACCGTAGCGGGTTGCGCAGATCACCGGGCCTGTCGCCGGAATCATCCGCGATTTGGCAACCATCAGCTTTTCAGCCATGGCTTTGGAAATACCCATGGCATTGATCGGGTAGACAGCCTTGTCGGTACTGAGTACAACAACGCGTTTCACACCCGAAGCAATGGCCGCATTCAATACGTTTTCGGTACCCATGACGTTGGTACGCACGGCTTCCATCGGGTAAAACTCGCAGGAAGGCACTTGCTTCAAGGCTGCGGCGTGGAAAATGTAATCCACCCCCACCATGGCCTGATCGAGGCTATCGCGATCACGTACGTCACCGATGTAGAACTTCACTTTGTCATTCGACAAAGCAATGCGCATATCTTCCTGCTTTTTCTCGTCGCGGCTGAATACGCGAATTTCTTTTACATCGGTATCCAGAAAACGCTTCAACACCGTATGGCCAAACGAGCCCGTGCCGCCCGTGATCATCAAAACCTTATTATCGAACATAACGACCTTCCCAAACCTGATTGAATTTATTGATCAACGCAACGCGCGCATCGATTTAACCAATTCCAACCACGACGGTGGAACGTAACCGGTTGCTGCCTGAAACTTCGAGGAGTTCAGTGAGCGATCTATAGATAATTGGCTATCCGCGATGATATCGATTTTCTTTTCGTAAACTTCCGCTACCAGCTTCAGAAGAGACAGCTTGTCAATCGGCGCCACCGAAACATGATACAGGCCGTGGAGTTGTGGATTCGGGATCACGTAGTCGCGAATGACACGCGCCAGCTCTACGGTAGGAAGCCCCGAAAAAATGGCTTTCTCATAACCCTTGACCGTCCCGTTCTGGGACAGGAACCAGTCCACCAGCGAATACTGGCTCCCCAGTTCGTGACCAATGATCGAGGTTCGTAGCGTGACGGCATTCAGCTCCGAGTGAAGCTCACCGATGTATTTGGACTTACCGTAGAGATCCTCTGCATCGGACATATCCTCCTCGGTGTACATGCCTTTACGGCCTGAAAACACGCAATCGGTGCTGATATGAATCAGGCGAGAACCGGACAACGCGCACAACCTGGCAATGCGATGCGGCAACATGGCATTGATAGGAAGCGCGGAAAGGGGGTCCTTGGCGTCAGCCAATTGTTTGATGAGCCCGATGCAGTTGATGACGACATCCGGTTTGACCCGTGCCAGCACCGAAACCAGCGAGTCCTGGTCAAGCACATCGACATTACTGATCAACGAACTGTGCATGTCCTCAGAAAAGTATTTTGCGCCACCCGGATTGCGCAAAGTGCCCCACACCTCGAAGTGCGGGTTTCCATGGAATTGCCTGAACACCGTGCTACCCAGCATTCCGGTGACCCCTAACACAAGAACTTTCATTTTGAGCTACCTTTCAATTCATTGATCCTGCTACTGAGGATTTCGACCAGACGCTGGCTTTGCCGCTCCATTTCGAAATGCTCCAGGTAGTACGCCCGACCTGACTGCCCCAACGATTCTCGCTCATCCGAGGTCATGCGGAAAAGTTGTTCAATGCATTTGGCCATACCTTCGGCATCTTGCGCCGCAGTGGTCAGACCGGCTCCCGCCTCTTGAATGACGCGCGCGCCCTCCCCGTCCAACGCCGCGATAATCGGCCTCCCTGCTGCCAGGTAAGCCTGGACTTTACTAGGGATGGTATAGGAGAACGCCTCATCC